>JBCCXG010000946.1:0-1503 GCA_039191945.1 Bacteroidota bacterium | reverse complement strand
TGCTGGACAAGCTCCATGAGTTGCAAGCAGCTGCCGGCGCCGAATCCCCGAGGCCTAATGATTAACCCTTGTGGCGGCGCGAAACTGAAACTGCCTATCATTCAGTTACTTATTGCCCGGAGCAGCCTAGGTGCTTTATGACGCTACCCCAAATATGTAACTTGCGGCCTTTCGTGGTTTATGAATAACATTCAGATCCGTACCGTAGATGTAGTCCAATACTTAAAGCCTCTCAGAGAGGGGGGCTCCCTCCCCGCCATTGTTCAAGGCGATGATGATTTTCTGTACGTCCTAAAATTCCGTGGAGCAGGCCAAGGGAAAAGGGCTTTGATCGCTGAGCTCATTGGAGGTCTTCTGGCCAAAGCGATGGGGTTGAAGGTGCCGGAGATCGTATTCATGAACCTCGATGACTCCTTTGGCAAAACGGAACCAGACGAAGAGATTCAGGACTTGCTCAAGCTAAGTGTGGGGCTCAACCTGGGGTTGCATTTCCTGGCCGGAGCCATCACCTATGACCCCTTGGTGGCCAGGGTAGATCCGCTTTCCGCTTCCAAAGTCGTTTTGTTGGATAGTATCATCGCCAACATCGACCGGACCGCCAAAAACACCAACTTGCTCAATTGGAACAATGAACTATGGCTCATTGACCATGGGAGCAGCCTGTATTTTCATCACGATTGGAAAAACTGGGAATCGCACGTGAGCAGGACTTTTCCGTTTGTGAAAAATCATGTGCTGCTCGAAAGAGCCACCGAGATCGATGAGGCTGCGAGGCAGATCCAACAGTCCATCAATGAAGAGGTGATCAGCGAGATCATTTCGTGGGTACCGGAAGAGTGGCTCGAGGAGGAGCCCATGCCTTTATCAATGGTTCAGATGCGAAGTGCGTACACAGAGTTCCTGCAGCAGAAACTCAGTATGATCGATGCACTGGCAAAAGAGGCCCAACATGCCAGATAGAGTCACTTACGAGTTTGCCATGATCAGACTGGTTCCTAAAGTGGAGCGGGAGGAATTCCTCAACATTGGAGTTGTTGTCATGTCCAGACCAAAGAAATATTTGGGAATCAAATTCAAACTGGACGAAGAAAGAATCACCGCGTTTTCCAAGGATGTCGACCTTGCCCTGATCCATGAGTATCTAAAAGCATGGCAGCTCATCTGTCAAGGTTCACCCCACGGGGGTGCCATTGGTAAAATGGATTTGACTTCGAGATATCGCTGGCTGGTGTCCACCAGAAGTACTATGATTCAATGTTCCGAAACACATCCTGGGCTTTGCGATGACCCAGCGCAGGTACTCGAAGATCTTTGGCAGAGGTATGTCGCATAGCTGCTGGATCAGGTGATAGCTTGTTTCCATCAGGGCACGTCCCTCGCTTGCCGCAGTTGTGACTAAGCCTGGTTAAGCAGGTAGTTGATGGACCATGCCAATAGATTCTTTGCAATCCTATATATTCGCAGTCCTTTTGCCTATGCCGAAGTGGCGGAATTGGTAGACGC
>JBCCXG010000945.1:0-1521 GCA_039191945.1 Bacteroidota bacterium | reverse complement strand
TGGTTCGCTCAGGTCCATTGGGTCTCAAGAAGTGGTAAATGCCAGCAGCGGCCATACTCCCCACACCGGCTTGCAGAAAGACGATGTCCGGATCAGCCGCTGGCGTATTGTCCAACTCCTGGAACATGGTCATGTAACCGCTTACGATCCATTCAGGGATCTGCGTGTAACCTTCCCAGGCGGTATCCTGCACCAATGTCCAGCCGTGGCTCTTTGCCGCGTTGCTAGCCATCAGACAAGCTGCATCGTAGTCGCCAGCAATTTGAGTACTCGGGCGCCTTGTGCTTCGATCGCTGCAATTCGCTGCGCGGTGGTATCCCAGGGAACAAAGACCACGGATTGCCTGCCTAGTCTGCTGGCCGCCCAGGCCACGGCCTTACCATGATTCCCATCCGTAGCCGTGCAGAAGGTCTCGATGCCCGGATTCTTTTCCAAGGTACGATGGATGGCGTAGGACGCCCCCAGCACCTTGAAGGCATTGAGACCAAGCCGAGCAGACTCATCTTTGACATAAATGCTTCCCACGTGCAAGTGCTGAGCCAGCTGTGGGAGTGACACAACGGGTGTGGGCCTGTAGCCCGGCAGCGATTGGTGAAACTTCAAAGCATCACGAGCTTCTAGCGAAGCGTGATGGGTCTCTGAGTCAGGGGAACCCCTCAACTGGTTTTCAAAGAATGGACGCTTTTTGGACATTGCCCGGGTTCAAATGATTGCGATGGCTCAAGCGAAGTTAGCTACCGCTTCACAATTCTCGAGCGTACTTGCAGCCCCTGAAACTCGTAGATCAGCAGGTAGATACCCGCAGGCAAGGTTGACAAGTTCACGTTCCCCTTCACTGATCGAAAATGGAAAGACTTACCTTGTAAGGAGATCAAATCCACGGTATCGACTTCTGGGGGCAAATGAACGATGCCAGTCGTCGGATTAGGGTAAACATGTTGGACCGGACCCTTCATTGCCCTCGGCTGACCAAATTCCTTGGTAGTGCGACTCGCAACGGAGACGTCGCTCTCGATACTCACGTTGTCGATGTAATACGTTTCCGCTGTACTGGTCGTCCTCGCCTCAATCAAGAGTTGCAACGTGTTTCCCGACAAATTCCCTCTCTCTATGGTGATCTCCTGATTCCCATTGACATTTCCGAAATACTCGGCAATAACCCCAGGCGCCTGTCCGTCTAACACCAAGTAGCATTTCACATAATCTATCCATTGGCCGCGGTCCTCCATGACGCCCTCCGATTGCAAGTCGAGGGAAACATTGACTGTGCCGTAGCCTGAGATATCGATGACCTCGCTGGCCCAGGTCACGAACTTACTGTCCTTCGTATTGGTCGAGTTCACCAGAAGCGCCTCATCTCGCACACCAAATAGTCCACCGCTCTTGGAGCGTCCATCCTGATGTGCTTCCCAGGCTGTAGGTCCATTATCCACCGTCGTGCCATTTGGCCATCCCGAAAAATCTTCGATCCAGGTCAAGCCTTCTGCTTCTGTCACTTCAATCGCCACCGAGTCTTGAAAC
>JBCCXG010000944.1:0-1575 GCA_039191945.1 Bacteroidota bacterium | reverse complement strand
GTTTAAAATATTTCATTTTCATTTCCAAATCACAACATAATCAATCCTTTTTACGTGTCCTGTAACATGATCATTTAATTGTCTATTGCTCATTTTTAAAGATTTTATCACTCTTCCTATGCGACGATTAACCTCACCTAATCTTGTGCCACAGATCCAGAAATCCACTAACAAAAAACAATCACTAGCTCCCCTACTTCTCTCAGGTGGCCTCTTGGTGCTCTCCATGGCCAGGTTAGGTCAAGAAATCGTTCACCTGATCATTTGAGATTTAGGTGCATTATTGCGAGGAGCTATCTAATTTTGAGGCTGAATACATGACTGCATGCAGGAAATCCGCAATGTGGCGATCATCGCCCATGTCGACCATGGCAAGACAACCCTGGTAGACAAGATCATTTACGCCTCTAAGATCTTTCAGGAACACGAGGAGAAAAGCGAATTGATCCTAGACAACAACGACCTGGAAAGGGAGCGTGGAATCACCATTCTATCGAAGAATGTCTCCGTCACCTACAAGGACGTGAAAATCAATATCATTGACACCCCCGGTCACGCCGACTTTGGCGGTGAAGTAGAGCGGGTTCTGAAGATGGCCGATGGTGTTTTGCTCCTGGTTGATGCCTTCGAGGGACCCATGCCGCAGACTCGGTTTGTACTGAGCAAAGCGCTGGGTTTGGGATTGAAACCCATCGTGGTAGTGAATAAAGTTGACAAGGAAAACTGTCGTCCGGATGAAGTACACGAAGCCGTCTTTGACTTAATGTTCTCGTTGGATGCTTCAGAAGAGCAGCTGGATTTTCAAACATTGTACGGCTCCTCCAAGCATGGCTGGATGAGTGACGATTGGCAGAAGCCTACGGACTCGATCGCTCCCCTTTTGGATAAAATCTTAGATGAGATTCCCCCAGCCCCGATCAAAGAAGGTGTCCCCGCGATGCAGATCACTTCGCTGGATTTCAGCTCATACGTCGGGCGCATTGCCATAGGAAGGGTGTACCAAGGGACCCTCAGACCAGGTCAACTAGGGATCAGTAAGCGAGACGGAGCGCTCAAAAAGATTAAGATCAAAGAACTCCAGGTGTTTGAGGGTCTTGGGAAAAAGAAAGTGGAAGAGGTACGATCCGGGGACATTTGTGCAGTAGTCGGGGTAGAAGACTTTGATATCGGCGATACCATCACCGACTTTGAGAGCCCCGAGGTACTGCCCAGGATCGCGATCGACGAGCCCACCATGAGTATGCTCTTCACCATCAACGACTCCCCTTTCTTCGGCAAAGAAGGTAAGTTCGTTACCTCTCGACATGTCCGGGATCGCCTGATAAAGGAGACAGAAAAAAATCTAGCCCTGAGGGTGGAAGAGGCCGACAACGAAGACAAGTTCAACGTTTTCGGTAGAGGGGTATTGCACTTGTCGGTCCTGATCGAAACCATGCGCCGCGAGGGCTATGAACTGCAGGTAGGCCAGCCTCAGGTGCTTTTCAAGGAGATCGACGGACAACGGCAAGAACCTATCGAGCACCTCGTGGTGGATGTACCTGATGAGCTTTCTGGGAAAGTCATTGAAATGGTTAC
>JBCCXG010000943.1:0-1621 GCA_039191945.1 Bacteroidota bacterium | reverse complement strand
TGGGTGTATATGACCCACATCATGAACCAAACGCAAACCATCGCGCTGGCCTCAGGAAGTATCATTTTACCCCTACGACATCCGGTGCACACGGCAAAGTCCATTGCCAGTCTACAGGCCTTGTCAGGGGGGCGGATGATCATGGGGATTGCGTCGGGTGACCGTCCGATCGAATACCCAGCTTTTGCCCAGGACATTCACAACCGGACGGAGCTATTTCAGGATAGTTTCCATTACCTCAAGGCGCTCTCCGGCGATTTCCCCAACTACCAATCCAAGCACTTCGGGCAGGTGTATGGCAACATCGATCTGCTGCCAAAACACGAGCATCAGACCTCGTACCTCGTCACGGGACATTCGGGCCAATCTTTGGAGTGGATTGCCGAGCATGCGGACGGGTGGCTGTACTATCCGAGGGACTTTAAGACCTTGCCTATGGTGATGGAGCGATGGAAGAGGGCACTCTCGGAGACCGAGCAGCCTTGGAAGCCTTTCGCCCAATCCCTCTATGTGGATTTGCTCAAGGACAGCACAGCCAAACCGGAACCCATTCATTTGGGGTTCAAAGCGGGAATGGATTACACCCTGGCTCATCTCAAGCTACTTGAGTCCTATGGCGTCAATCACGTCATTCTCAACCTGAAGTTCAGTTCCAGGTCCGTTGAGACGGTCATGGAGGAATTCGGAGAGTGGGTGCTTCCTCATTTTCAGTAGCACTTGACAATTTGGAATAACTTGACAAAATAAAGAATGGTGAAAAGAACACTGCATCTGATATTGGCAATTGCCGTTTGGAGCGTCGGTTGCAGCACAAAACCGGATTCAACCCTGGGAAGCTCCGCAGCCATGGAGGGCTCGACCTATGACGTTCTATTAAGCTCGGAAATTCAATGGCAAAAATTGAATCCAGCGCGTGGCGACCAGAGCCCTCAGGCAGGGACCATTTGGGGCGATCGGCAAGGATCTGTTGCTACCGGTTTTCTAGCCAAATTTGTCGACGGATTCTCATCCCCACCCCACATTCACAATGTCACCTATCGAGCCGTGGTGATCAAGGGGACTATTCACAATGATGGCCCACAAGCGGAGCCGATGTGGATGAAACCGGGGAGTTTTTGGACCCAGCCGCTCGGCGAAGCGCACATTACCGCGGCCCAAGGCGCAGAGTGTATCGCCTATGTGGAAATCGATCGTGGACCTTATCTGGTGAAGCCGACTGATGAAGCGTTTGACAATGGGGAACGACCAGTGAACATCGACGCGTCCAATGTAGTCTGGCTGACGGCGAATGAAACAAGTTGGGTCGAAACCGGAAGTGGTGCGGAGCTGAGCTTTCTCTGGCAAGATGCCGAAAACAAAGGGCTGTTCATCAAACTTCCAGTGGGATTTGCGGGGAGAATCATCAGTAGTGGTCCTCGCCTACGCGCAGTGGTCATACAGGGTGACCTGGCGTACGAAGAACCCAATTCGACGGAGGTCAAAAACCTGGACCCTGGAAGCTACTTCACCTCGACGGATCAAGCCGTCCACACCGTCCGGAATGAAGCCCAGCAACACGTACTGTTGTACGTGCGTACCCGGGGTGATTTGCAAGTACGGTCTTTATAGTCAACCTTCGATG
>JBCCXG010000942.1:0-1627 GCA_039191945.1 Bacteroidota bacterium | reverse complement strand
GTTGAAGCGGGGGAACAACCGACTGAGAACAAAATCCAACCTGATCTATCCAAGCAGCCCCTACGCCACATCATATCTTTAAAAACTCCGAAAAACGCTCCTTATGCGCATAGATAAGCAGCAGACTGAATAGCAGGCAAAGTGCGGCCGGCCCTACTCCTGCTGCGTCGTGCAGCACATGAAAAACAGCGGCATTGAACATGATGGCGGATATGAAAGTCAACGCTGTGGGCACGAGCTTATTGAGCAGCAATGCGGCACCACCTAAGCATTCAAGCACCCCGACGAGCTTCAAAAAACCTGAAGTGATGTAAATGCGCATCAATTCTCCGCCATCACCGGGTGGGCCGGGGATCTCAATGTACACGAGGAATTTGTTCAACCCGATGATCACCATAATCAGGCCCAGCAGCCAACGCAACACTTTAAACACGATCGATTGCATAGCGATTGGTTTTGAGATGGACTAATGGGACAACCAGTTGAGACCATATTGCGCCACTTCCTCCCAGCCCGGACTGCCGCAAATGAAGTGGTCTCGCCCTTCGTAGAATTTTGAATCCACGATGCTGTTTTCATCTGTGTACTTCCTGATGGTCTTCTGGATCAGCACATTTGGTACGATGACGTCTTCGAGTCCGCCAAGAAAGAGCATCGGCACATGCGGCTTATCGGTGTCGATCTTCGCGATCTTTTGGAGCGAGGCCCTGGGTGTTTCCCTGCTCTCTGGCACGGCGTATCGTTCGAAATAGCGATCTGATTCCTGCCGGGTCATCGTGTTGGTAATCGAATAGTGAAACCACTTCTTGTACTTGTCTTCGTCTGGGTTGAAAACGGTCTTTCCTTTCAATGGGCTGATCACCTTGTTGTTGGCTTTGAAGAAGCTCGGCTTCAAAGTGATATTCCCTTTGGGGGGCGCACTACTAATGAGTATGGCCGCCTCGGCTCTCCCCGACTCCACGAGTTTTTGGGCGGTGAGTCCTCCAAATGAGTGACCGATCAAAATGGGTTTCTCCGGCAATCCGTCGATGAACGTCTCGAGGTTGGCGATCCAATCCGCAAATTGAACATTCTCCAGACCTTCCGGGGGATTGGCCCTTAGGTCCGCCGGCTCTCCCTGATGCTTCGGGTGCGCTGGCGCGTAGCAGGTATACCCTTCTTTTTCAAAAAGGGCCTTCCAAGGCTCCCATGTCTTGTTATTCATGAAGAGGCCGTGTATGAAGACAATGGTCTTCGAGTTGATTTCTTTTTGCATGACTTTTTCAGGATTTATATTTTGTGAAATGACCGCCCCACTGAAGAAAATAGCGGCAATGGGGATAGAGAATCGATGTAGCTTCATGACGTAATCGTTTCAGATACGATACAAAGCTCATGAGCTCCATTCAGGCATTTTTTACCCTATGGTAAAAAGGGACAGGCTATATGTTTTTTCGGATCCGACTAAGGCTTTGTTGGGTGATCCCCAAGAAGGAAGCAATGTGAGACAGCTTGGCCTTTTGGAATAGCAAGGGATGTTCTTTCATCAATCTCAGGTAGCGATCCTCGGCCGTTTCGGTGTGAATACTCATGACCCTGCGACTCAGCACCATGGCAAACTCAGAGTTCATTTGACGAAGCGCTTCAC
>JBCCXG010000941.1:0-1634 GCA_039191945.1 Bacteroidota bacterium | reverse complement strand
ATCTACTACCTTGGGGCGGTTTTGGGGAGGAAGTATCGCCTACTCCGGCTTTGCTATACTGTCTTCATGTTTGGATTCGTAGCTGCGGTGATCTCTTTTGTCATTGCCGAGCTGTTTTTCAAAGCACCTTATCCCTACTGATTCTCTTCGGGACTGTTCCAGGTCGCGACCTGGTGGTAAGTACTAAGCTGCGCATTGACCGCTGGCTCAGCCGGTGGTACTGGATTATTCTGCATTTGCTCGTCGAGGGTGACTGCATTCATGTTGTCTGCAAGCTGCAAATTGATGATCGTGATGATTTGGTCCTTCAACGTCTGTTCCTTGATGGGGAAGCTCACTTCGACCCGATGGTGCAGATTCCTTTTCATCCAGTCCGAGGAGCCTAAGTACACTTCTTCACGACCCTCATTGTGAAAATAAAACACCCGTGCGTGCTCGAGGTACCGATCCACAAGGCGTACCACTTTGATACCAAGCGTCTGCGGCACCAAACAACAGATGCTTCTGGCCAGCACGGTGACGGTCACACCGGCTTCAGCTGCCTGATAAAGGTTAGCGATCATATCTTGCTCCTCGAGGTTGTTGACCTTGATGACTATGCGGGCAGGTTGCCCCTTTTTCGCCGCGGCAATCTCGCGTTCGATTAAGGAAGTGAAAGTGGGAATCGCATTGAACTGGGAGACGATCAGGTCGCTGAAGTTCTCTGGGGTTTTCTTCTTGTGCAAGAACTTAAACACTTGCAATAGTTCGGATGTCATCCCCTCATCACAGGTCAAAAGCCCATAATCACAATAAATCTTGGCCGTCTTTTCGTTAAGGTTTCCAGTGCCGAAGAAACCAAAGCTTTTGTCCTTTTTTCGTACCAGGGCGACCTTTGCGTGCACTTTGAGGCCAGGTATGCTATAGATGATTTTAATCCCCGCATTTTTCATCCGTGTCGACCACAGTAAGTTATTCTCCTCATCGAAGCGGGCTTTCACTTCCATAAAGACAATCACCTTCTTGCCATTATTTGCCGCACTGATGAGCGCCTCCCCAATGACGGAGTCTTTGGCCATCCGATAAAAAGTAACGTAAATCTCTTCCACATCTGGGTCGATCGCCGCTTCGCTGAAAAACTGAAGCACATAATCATAGGTCTGGTAGGGAAAGTGTAGCAGATGATCCCGGTCTGAAATGGCCTCCAGTATGGACTGATAGGCGTCCAGCGAACTGCTTCTCAATGGCGAGAGTTTCTCGTACTCTAAATCATTCGTTGAGGGGTTAAAGACCTGAAAGTAATCACTGAGGTTATGATATCGACCTCCGGCCACTAGATCGCTTTCCTTTAGGTTGAAGGCCATAGTGAAGTAATTGACCATCTCCATGGACATGGATTTGTCGTAGAGAAAACGGGACGGTGTACCGAGGTTTCTTTTTTGTATTTGCTTCTGGATCTTCTCTACCAAGTCCCCTGAATACTCATCATCGATATGTAAATCGGCATCCTTGTTCAGCTTCACACTTTTGCACTCGAGCACATTGAAGCCCTGAAATACCAGACCGACATTATCCCTGACAATATCATCCAAGTAGACAAAGTGATGCGACCCATCCTCTCCTGGCACAAATTGAAAGCGAGGAAGCACATCACT
>JBCCXG010000940.1:0-1687 GCA_039191945.1 Bacteroidota bacterium | reverse complement strand
GATAGCGCCAAAATCCCTGCCCAGTTTCTGCCTCTCCAAATGAGCCTGCCGTAGTGCCGTCCAAAGGAGTAAGAATCAACTCCTCGTAGCAAGCCCAGGCCTGAGCAGCTTCGAGGTCCTCGTTGATATAAGATGCCTCGTACTCATTCGGACTCATGAAGGCTGTCACATTATCCAGAAATCTTGCACCAGGTTTGTAATGACCAGTACCAAGATTCACATGAAGGGGATTCCCTTCGTCGATGTACATCTCTCCGGCTGCTAGCATCGCTGCTCCTCCGGCGAGTTGTGAATGTGAAATCACTTCGTCGCCCTCGACGGCAAAAAGGAAATTGTTCATACAATCCAAAGTGTACAACGCTCGATCAGCGTCCTTTACGGTGGGCAGATCGCCGTTACCATCCACCAGCAGGTTATCTTGAAGGGTCAATTGGTACTGCGCCCGCTCTTGTGGATCATAGAAGTATCGGAGATTTCGCGACTGGTCCAACTCTTGCCAAAAACCTCTAATCATTTTTTTTAATGGAGCGTTTGTAGACCGGTCCCCTCTGTATCCCGGCATAGGAAAGTTATTGCCAAACAACCAGCTGGGATCAACTATTTCGGTGCCAGTTCCTGACATTGCGATGATCTCCGCTAACCGTGGGAAGTAGTCCAAACTCCTTCCTGTGAGATATTCTGAGTTAGGTACGGTCCTTCCATTTTCCCAAAAGTTGGCGTTGGTCATGCGGAAAGCGCGTTCGTCTACGAGGGGGATCTCTTGCAACAGACGTTTCCAGTTGGCGATCGATACCCAGCCTGATTCTATGTTTTGGTCGTAGCACATTTCCTGCAGTAATTCGGTCATTTCGGGTACTCGGTCCCTGAGGGTGATGTTGTCGCCCGTCATGTCCTCCTGCGTCTTAGGGTGACTGATCAGAAGGAACCAGTGATTAGGATCATCTTCGGGAATATCCGCTCGCTCTCCCAGCACGTATTGACAATAGTAGCCTCTGATACACTCCATATTGGCGGTGGTCAACCAATTAAAGGCGGGTTCAAAGCCAAGGTTGAGGAATTGCTCCAGGCTGTAGGCGACCCGTACCTGCTGTTCGTAATTAGGGTCATCACGGAACATTAGCTGTACTGAGGTGAATGGAAGACAATTATCTGCGTCGCAGGACGCCGTGGGCAGGGCCATCTGTGCCTGGCCAGGCGTTGGAAGTACAAGCTTTGCTACTAGAATGATGGTCAGCGTGAGAGGGACACTGGACCAGCCTGTCAATTGGACTTCATGGGACTGACGTTTGAAATAGTGGTTCATACATGATGTTTGGGTGCATAGCTTGTTCTTTAATCAGGGATCAGTAGCTTGGCGTAAAATAGCACTTTCCGAGTTCCGTTCATCGCCGTTCCGATGATTTCGAGGTTGTCATTGATGTCTAAGATATTGACCTCTTGCCATGAAAGTGGTAAATCTGGAAGGATCGTTTGTTTGCTCACGTATTCTTGCTCGATCATCACGAATGCGGTGTCCTGTGCTTGACCTACTACGACACCATCTCGATTGATGGCTCTTGGGATCGCTTGCAGCATATCCAACCAGTCAAACTCGGAGGCATTCAATAGTTCCTTGTCGTAGAAAAACCCGTATTCTCTACCGGTGAGCGGGTGCTTCCAGGTGCCAATGACCTGGTCACGTTCGTTG
>JBCCXG010000939.1:0-1712 GCA_039191945.1 Bacteroidota bacterium | reverse complement strand
GTCCAATGTCATCCATACCAAAGGAGGGTGAGGGCCTTCACAATGAACTATCGTCGCAGAGAGCAGTACCTCGTCGCCGACCAAAAAAGTACTGTCGGGACACTGATCCAGAAGGACTACCACGATGGGTTCAACAGGAGGCAAAGCCTGGCAGGTCGAGCCTGAGCCTACCTCACCCAAACTGCATGCCATCGGCTGGAGTGGCGTGCCTCCTCCTCCAATGCGATCGGGACCATTATTGGTAATCACCTGTAGCACTTCGGCGATCTTTAGGATCTCTGATTCCCACAAGTCACCATTCATCGAGAAACCATAGCTGGCTTCAAACTCTTGTTCTACTCCTTCCTCAATGATGAAGTCAAAGACGTCCCAACCGGCATCTTCCGTGATATAAGCTCCATAGTACTGAAGGGTGAAGAGTATCTTTCTTGCTGGCTCCGTCACGAGTCCCAGTTGCTCAGCAGTCACGTCCGGAGAGACGGCCAGCAGGGCACCCATGACCAATTCCGGATTAGAGCCCACATACTGATTTTTATGATTCGGATCGTTGGCATAATTATCAGCGGCGGTAGCTGGCCATTTATACCCCGGGCGATCCGCTCCGTAGAAGAGATGTGCCCCCCAAGGATTGATTTTGATGGCGTGACGAATCGGTTCATCGCCGATCAGTTCACCGAGCCGTAGCGTGCCGCCCAAGCCGGACATGGCTGAAGCGCCCTGACCGCCAGTATCGGTCACGCCATCCCCAAAGAGGTCATCTCCCTTGCGATTATTGGGCCACCTTTGAAAACTTCGTATGTACAAGGGTCCGTCAGAGGCACATCGGGCAATCGTTGGTCCATTCCAAGTCGTGCGACGATCGGGCCGTAAAAAGACAAAACTTGCGTTGGGCTTTACACCATACGGGCTCCCACTGTAAGCGTCCGGCACGAGAAAATCGTCGGGAAGATGCACGGTAAGTCCATTCATGTCCTCGGAGCCTGAGCATCGACCAGTCCTGGGAGCAAAGGAGTTGAAGCCCACAACTGAGCGGAGGGGATCCAGGGTATCGAGCACCAAAAAGTGCTTGACATCAATCCCGACGCCCCGGGTAGGAATGAGATCGATATCTTGATACACCGCCTCGGAGCCAATGGGCATGTTCCAAATGCTTGCACTGTCAAAAGGCCAAAGCCATGGATCTCGAGTCTGAGAAAAAGCGGGATAAAGGATGGTGAATACGAGTGCAAAAAGCACCACTTGTCTGTAGCTGGTTCGCATGTTTATTCCTGGTTGAGTAATACAGTTATTCTTAATATAAACAAGAATCACTCCAGCAAAAAACATACTGTGATTTCAAATCACACCATGAGTCCCCTTTCACATAGACGATGGATCAAATCGGATCGAGTACGCTGATGAGCAATTAGATAGCGTTGATCTGGCCATAGACCGCGTCTCGAAACCGTTTGTGGACCTCATCACTAAAAGGAAAAATCTGTACGAATAGCACCGCCGCCAAATCATTGGCCGGGTCTATCCAAAATAATGTGCTAGCTGCCCCATCCCAGAAGAATTCACCGACCATACCACTATTCTCCTCCGCAGATTGTGGGGATTCCGTTCGCACGGCGAAGTCTATTCCAAAACCGACTCGCCCTTTGCCTGGCAGCCAGAGGCTATCCTCGACGGCAGGCAGATGATTGGTAGCCATCAAATCTACGGTTTCTGGT
>JBCCXG010000938.1:0-1765 GCA_039191945.1 Bacteroidota bacterium | reverse complement strand
CTTGGGCAACTGGTAAGGACATCCTTTTGATAGGTAGGGGGCTTGGGCTTTGTTATGCCTAATGCCACCCTCGGGCACCATCAAACCACGTTCATTTACTGCATCTTGCTAAATCAAGTGAGTACCCATTTCCCAAGGGTCGCCACTCTGTCGCTGGAGCTTTAGCGTAAGAGAGCGACTAGGGGCGCCATAACGAAGTCCGGCAACTTGTGGTCAGTTGAGGAGTTATGGGTTTGGAATTAGAGTATTGATTTTTTTGATCTGCCATCACCTTTTTTGTATTTGGAGACCAAATGTTATCACTCAGGATGACGAATGTATCTACGCAGAGCCTCTCTTGCGTGATCCGTAAAGTGGTTTCTTCTGGTTTTGCGATGACTTTGAGTAGATGTTGGAGGGAATGATGACATAAGGGGCCTTGCTCAAAGGCTCAAAGAAGTGCATCGTCAAGGTCTTGTCTTCCGATGATGCTCATGATTTCGACGACACCATTTGATATCCGGTAGTAGATGGCATCAACACCGCAAACACATCTTCTATAGCCCTGTCTGATCTGATCTACAGCCGGATAGGCGAGTGGCTGATTGGCAATTTGGTCAAACTGATCAAAAAAAGCGAAATAGTATCTATCGGCCTGCTGCTCACCAAACTGCCTCACGCCATATTGGTGTATACGGATTAAATCACCCTTGGCTACCTCGCTAAGCCTATAGCTCGCCATTGCGCCTTAGGGCGTCCTTTGATTGTGCGAGGATTTCATCACGATTCATTTCGGTAAATCCGCCCTGTTCCGCCCTAACCAGTGTTGCCCTGACCCAGTCTTCTTCTCGCTTTTCTCTAAGCCGGGCTTTCCGTATCAGGTCGTTCACGATCTCACTTTTGGAGGTGTATTCCTCACTTTCGAGTTGGGCCTTAAGCCATTCCTCGTTGGGTCTTGTGATGGTAATGCTTTGTCGCGCCATGAGTCCGTTTTCTCTATTGGTGCAAATATACACCAAAAGCGCACGATTTGAGTTGGTGGAAGATCCGACGGATACCTGAGACCTTAGCTTAATGGCCTCAATTATCCCCCGGACTAAACCTAATCGGGAAATCAGCCAACCGGATAGAAGAACTGCTCAGATACGATTTTGCCATCTTCTACTCTGTAAATGGCCACTTCTTCGCTGATACCTCGGGGTTGACCTTTCATGGTAATATCCATTTTCATAGTGGCGGAGAAGTGGTTGCCGGCCACAATAGGGCCTTCGATCTCCACGCCGTGGAATTCCTCGACCATTTGATCCCATTGCCGGCCTTTTTCTCTGATGCTTTCCATGCCTTCCACTTTGTGTGGGAATCCCTGGGCGCCTTCCATCTCCAGGCTGACGCAGTCGGGGGAGTAAAGTTCCCCGTGTGCCTCGTCCATTTGACCTGATCTGCAGTACGCCACCCATTTGTTAGCTACTTCCAATGTTGACATAAGTGTTGAGTTTTTTTTAACAATAGTGCAAATCTAGAGGCAGCTTGTGCCAGAAGGTGTCAGGGGTGGGCTTCCATGGCCGCGCAGTCAATAAAGTATTGCCTCAGGTCGAACTTCCGGTCTTCAAATTGCTCCCCGAGAATTTTAAACTTCTTGATTCTGTCCAGTCGGAAAGCGCGATAATCTTGCCTGAGTCGACACCATCCAACTACAATCCATACCTCATTGTAGCTGTAGATTGAGAGCGGTTCGATCGTCCTTTCTGTAATTTCTTTTCCTGGTACCTGGTAGCTGAGTGCTGTT
>JBCCXG010000937.1:0-1855 GCA_039191945.1 Bacteroidota bacterium | reverse complement strand
GGTGAATGAACCAGTCGCTGTCAAAGTCTACCTTCATGTCAAACAATTGGGTGTAAAAGGCCTTGCTTTCCGGTAGCTGGTCAGAGCAAATGTTGGTCATCATCCGGTTGATGTGTTTCATTTCTTCGCGATTGGGTAAACTACAATGAGACATGTCTGGCTCATATTTTTTCCCAGACTGATCACATAACAAGCAAACAATCAAAATGGCCTGCTCCTCCCTGACTCAAGCCTACCCCTCAAGGTCTATGATGGAGCTGAAAGGTTTAGTCTTATTTAGAATTAATATAAGTTCAAATTACTTCTGAAGTGTTGAAATACAGCACCTATTTGTACTTATCCACGTTGGATCATATAGGACACTTTTTCGAATTTTAACTCACATTATCATGGCAACTATCAGATTATCTCCCAATTGTGCCAGTTGTGCCGAACGCTCTGAAAATGCGATCTGCGGTATCCATCAAGTGGAAATCAAAGGAACATACATCTGCGACAGCTTTGCCTGGAAAGACGCTTCAGTACTTGAGCGACAGTGTGGCAATTGTTCTCGCCATGCGCAAGCATCTTGTGCCCATCCAGACCGAGCAGCGGTTGGCATGCTTTGCTCCAGCTGGGCTCCCGGTATGAATTGATTGGCCAAAGTACCGGCCATGACGCTTTGAATTCTTTTCACGATTGACCTGAGTTTTTTTCAGGGTCATTGGAAGCCAAATGCCATAGGGCACGGACTATCTTCGGCGGAAAGTTGAATGTAACTATGGTGGATACAAAGCATCTAAGATTGGTAGCAGCTGTAGGGCAGCTGGGGTCTCTCAACAAGGCAGCAGAGAAGTTGTGCTTGACCCCTTCTGCGCTCAGTCATCAGCTCAGAGAATTGGAGCAGCAGCTAGGAACCTCGGTTTTTTACCGGGTCAACAATGAACTCCACTTTACCCCTGCAGGGAAGGAGCTCCGAGAGATCAGTGCTGACGTACTTCCAAAGTTGGAGGGGCTCAAAGATCGAATTCGGCAAATTGATCAGGACCAACTTCGGGGTTACGTCCATGGTTTCTCGGCCGAGGAAACCCAACGACTACATGATCAGGCCACTTCTATCTCCGAGCTCCTGCACTGGGATTCGAGATGGAAGGAAGGTGCCGTCATATTGGAAGCGGGTTGCGGAGTGGGTGCTCAGACCCAAATTATCGTTAAGAATAATCCCAACTGCGATTTTGTTGCGATTGACTTGTCGGACAAATCCCTGTCAATGGCTAAGGAAAAAATGGCCGCTCTCGAAGCAGACAATGTTCGATTTGAACGGGCCGACGTTACGGATCTGCCCATGCCAGACGAGTCTTTCGATCATGTATTTGTTTGTTTCCTCCTGGAGCACCTGCAAGACCCCGACGCCGCGTTGCGGGAGATCCGAAGAGTGCTCAGAAAGAATGGAACGCTCACGGTGATCGAAGGGGATCACGGCTCCACCTATTTCTACCCGGACAGCGCAGTAGCTCGAAAGGCCATCGATGCACAAGTAAAGCTGCAAAGCCAAAATGGCGGGAATGCAAACATTGGGCGATCCCTTTTTCCACTTCTGCAAGAAGCTGGCTACGGCGAAGTGGAGGTGAGCCCCAGACAAGTGTATGTGGATGATTCCAAACCGGCGCTTGTCGAAGGATTTACTCGCAATACGTTTACTGCTATGATCAAAGGTGTGAAGGAAGAGGCGGTATCACAGGGGATCATCAGCGCTTCTGAGATGGGCCGGGGTATTGACGACCTGTACCGTACAGCACAAGGGGGAGGGACTTTCTGCTATACCTTCTTCAAAGCCACCGCCGTCAAAGTGGATAAGTAGCCTGATGCGCTCAGC
>JBCCXG010000936.1:0-1886 GCA_039191945.1 Bacteroidota bacterium | reverse complement strand
TCAGCCTGTCTTATCACGCAGGGATTCAAGCAGATTTAGATGCCTCCTGGGTCGGTCTGGGTTGGACCCTCAATCCGGGCGCCATCGCCAGATATGTCAATGGTTTTGCCGATGATCATGATGACGTTAGTACGAGCTCTCGACAATTCTGGGAGGGTGGCGTCACAGAAACGTTTTCAACGGGTATTTCCGTTGGTATCGGAAAAGCAGCTTCGGTATCCGCCAACGTGGTCACGGCAAATGATTCGTATCGGGGTACCGGAGTTGGCTTCATGCTAGGAGCTGGCCTTGGACTCAAAGGGACACCCATCGGGGTTAATGCCGGTATTGGCTTTCAGCCGTACGGGCAGTTTGCCGTCAGTGCTGGCTTGTCTGCGGGGATCGGTAGGACCTCCAATAAGGCGCTTTCCTTGGGTGTAGGTGTCAATTTCAGTTACAATCAAGGGTCAGGAGTGTCTGTAGGCGCCGGTGCTGGCGTGTCTGCTACCGCTTCTCAAGGTGACAAAGGGGCCTCAAGATCGTTGTTGGGTGCCTCCATCAGCTCTAATCTCAAGAATGGAGGATCTTCCGTTGGTGTGTCTTTTGCGGGCGCAAGCTCCTCTCAGAACAATAGCCGGGCAGGTAATGTCAGTACGCAATCCGGAAGTTTTGGATTATCGGTGATGGTCTTGCCGGGTCTCAGCATCACCCATAGTCGAAATTATGTTAGATACTGGATCGATGAAACAGAAAGCGTCACCACTTACGGTTCCCTTCACAATCTTCAAGGACAAGATTGGGACTTCGTCGACACGGATGTTTTCGCTATTTCTGATTATGAAGAGACTCCCAACTACTCAAATGATGAGGTTGCGGATAAGAACATCACTAAAACCAAAAAAGATAACCTGGGCATCTTTCTAGATTATGATGTTTATCAAGTGAATGCCCAAGGAATCGGTGGCAATATTCGTCCCTACAACTACAAGGCCTACGTTAATGATCGCAATGTATTTCAGACAGAGAATGATGGACAGCGGTCATATGATTCCAAAAACTACAATCACAATGAGGCGCTGGATCAGGTTCTGCCTGGCTTTCGATTTGTCGATGACTTCTCCAATAAGTTTATCCAGGGCAACCACGCTTACAACTCTAATGGTGAGACCCCATTGGACATTCGCCTGTCAGACAATTTTGAATCCTTTAGTGAAAACCCCTTCACTCTGTCGGAGGACCAATTGACGGAACTGATTGATAATCCAGGTAGTCGACAGATTGAATACCTGACCAATGAGAAAATGCTAGGTGATCATTCGTTCATGGAAACCCAGAGTACCGGTTTTACCCGAGCTGCTGATGACCAGATTGGTGCATTTCGAATTACCAACGAATCCGGAGTTACTTATCACTTCTCCTTACCTGCCTACTCTAGTAATGAGGAAGTCTACAGCGAGAATATAGACCATCGCAAGCGTTGGGAAAATGGGGGTCCAGCGGGCGGTTTGTCTTTCAACCACTACCGCAAGCCCGAAAGGTATGCCTACACCTGGCACCTCACGGCGATTACAGGTCCGGATTACGTGGATAGAGATGCTTCAGGCAATGCCAACGGAGTTTTGGATGAGCACGATTGGGGATACTGGGTGGAATTTGACCATGGAAAGTGGGCAAGTCACTTTCGCTGGAGAAACCCCGGAATTGGCTTTCATCAGGATTTAGATAACAACTTCCAGAATTTCTCGACTGGGCAAAAAGAGATTTATTACCTCGATGCCATCAGGACAAAAACTCATACCGCACTATTTGTTAAAGACTTACGCGAAGATGGCAAAGGCGCCACTCAGGTCGGTTCCGTAGTTGGGTTGACTGACAATGGGGTTGATAGAAATGAGGGCGGCTTTTTT
>JBCCXG010000935.1:0-1901 GCA_039191945.1 Bacteroidota bacterium | reverse complement strand
GACAAAGCCCCCGCACGACCCGACCTTGGCCAGCCCCGAACCCGCCGCAGTGCCCAGCAGGATTGGGGCTGTCGCGTGGCATTTCGCCACCTCACAATCCGCGAACTCAACCCATAGCCTCGTTTCATATGGGGAGGTCAGAGCATGCACTTCTCCGCTTGGAGGCCTGCGACAACGGCACACCGTAGGTAAAACCACTCAATACAGGGCAGGAACGACACCATTGCTGACGCAATCCATCAACGTGGAAAGCTTTGACCGCCTCCGGAGCAGTCACTGAATCATCCGCACAACAGAACTCATCACTGGCCGACTTCTTACCTATTCAAGCCGCCCATCCGAAAAAGAAAAAGAAAATGTAAAGTGCACGAATCATGTGCCTAAATTAGGCGACGAATGATGATCACGATGAAAAACCTCCTTGTAGTCTTTGCTACACTCAGTCTTTTCAGCTGCCAGTCCGACGGAGACTGGGCGGAACTGTTCGACGGCAAAAGTCTGAACGGATGGCACGCCTATGGGGTCACGGAAGGCTTCAATGGCTGGTACGTGGAGCAAGGGGTCATCGCTTTCGATCCCTCGAAGCGCACCGAAGCCCGGAACTCGAGCCTGGTGTCCGATCAGGAGTACACTGATTTCGAGTTGTCACTGGAATGGATCATCTCTAAGAACGGTAACTCCGGGGTCTTCTGGTCGGTGATCGAGGACGAGCAATATGAACACGCCTACACCACCGGACCGGAAGTGCAGATCTTGGACGACAACTACACGGAGTACATTGACCAACGAGGCAACAAGAACCGAGCGGGCGCCCTTTATGGCATGATTGCCCCTTCGGAGATCGTGAGTAATCCGGCAAATCAGTGGAACCACTTCCTGATCCACGTGGATCAAACCAAAAACGAGGGCTTCATCGAGTTCAACGGTACCGAGGTCAGCAGATTTCCAGTCAACGGGCCAGATTGGGACGCCATGGTGGCCAACTCTGGTTTCGCGGATTGGCCTGCATTTGGCAAGTCTCCCACTGGTCGCATCGCCCTGCAGGACTGGGGTGGCAGGGTAGCCTTTCGAAACATCAAGATCAGGGAGCTCAATCAATAAGGCCCTTGACCTACTAGAGTCATGCTGGACCTTGCTACGATACTGATCATCATTACATCGTCGCAGGTGTTGTTTCTCTTGTTTTCGCTGAGCACGATCGAGAGTAAGAATAATAGGGCTCGTATCTTTCTCGTCCTCGTCTTACTTTTTGTCCTGTGGTATCAATTGGAGTTTCTCGCGATCAGGAGCGCCTGGGACGTGTCCTTCAATCTCCTCTTTGGTATGCGATATGGTTCCTGGCTGGCACTGGGTCCATTGCTCTACTTTTACACCCTGGCCAGTCTGTCTTCCGACTTCCGCTTCCAAAGAAAGGACGGACTTCATTTTCTGCCTTTTGTGGTGCTCACCCTACTGATACCGCTAGGGGTCGAAGGCTTGGTGACCAACCGGGCGGTCCACTACGGTATGCTTACGGTGTTTGACTCATGGAACCGTGAACCGATCACCACTTTTCAATATGTATACGGGGTTATTGCCCTTGGGCAGTTCTTCGTGGTCTTTGGCTATTCGCTCTGGTCCCTCCATGTGATTTCGAGGACCGAGCAAGCGCTCAAGGACGAATACTCTAACCTACAAATCGCTTCCCTTCGGTGGCAGAAAGTCGTCCATCGCGCAACGTCCATCGCTGTCCTACTTGTCGCTGGATACGTCGTCTATCAGTTCTACACGACCGAATACCGGCGACCGACCGACTACCTCTTTGTGGTGCCTCTTTCGGTAGCCGTTTATTTGCTATCGTTTCAGACGCTGCGATATCCTCAGTTGTTTTTCATCGACAGACTGGGCGGATCGCATACAAG
>JBCCXG010000934.1:0-1908 GCA_039191945.1 Bacteroidota bacterium | reverse complement strand
GTCCCCTCCTTGTCCAAAGCTCACCAGTTGAAGCATTCAACCGCCCCTTCAAAATCGCAATAGGTTTAAATCTCGACAGGTAGAGCGCCGGATAGCTACCGCTCAGGATGCCGGTCCCTACAGCGAGCCCAAGCAGTAAGCTCGCGAACTCTAAACTCAGCCGAAGATGAAGCTGCTTTCCTGTGATCTGATTGAAAATCGGCAGTACCAGCAAAACGATAATCAATGCCAGGGCCAACGACACCAGCGCCACTAAAACGGCCTCCAGGAGGTACTGACTGGCCAATGTGCTACGCTTGGCGCCAGCCACTTTTTTGATCCCGATTTCCTTGAATCGCCTGGACGCCCGAGCCGTTGCCAGGTTCATGAAGTTGATACAGGCGATGCCCATGATAAACACGGCAATGAGAGAAAAGAACCGGACGTATTCGATTCTACCTCCCACTTGCTCGCCGTTTTCGTACGTACCCTGCAAATACTTATCTTCATATTTCGTCGCAAACGGGAGCCTATAGGCACCTCTTTCATTCTGCTCACCAATGAAGCCCTTGATTTTCTCATTGAACGCGTCGATGTCCGTACCCGGCTGCAAGGTGATGTACAATTCGGTGGATTGGCTCCCCCAATCTAGCAGTTCATCATTCTCACCCGAAGCTGTTTGTTCATAGGAGAGTAAAAAATCAAATCGCTCTGAAGAGTGATTGGGAACATCCTCGAATACTCCTGACACCGCGTAGTTCTTCTCATTTTGATAAGAGACAATCTGACCCAACGCGACTCTTTCTGAAGGGAAGAGCTTATTAGCCAGTGACTTTGAGATCAATAGGCCATCGGGGTTGCTCCAGAGGTTGTCCTTGTCGCCATGAATGAGTTTGAAAGAGAATACTTTGAAGAAATCCCCTGTGACGAAATGTCCATCTGCTTTGACAATCTTTTCTCCGTGAGATAACATAGCGCCCTCCATGTATTTGGCGACTCGGACCACTTGATCGATCTCCGGCAACTCCTCCTCCATCAAAGGCCCCAGGAGCCCCGAAGTGTTGGGTGTGGTCTGCATGCCTCGAGGAAAATCCATATTGACCATCACATGATAGAGGTGGTCTCCATGCTCGTGGAATTTATCGACAGACAGCTCATCGTCGACCCAGAGGTAAATGAGCACCACGCAGGCCAAAGCAGAAGATAGCCCGACGGTGTTGATCAAAAATGAAGCGGGGTAGCGTTTGAAATTTCGCAGGGAGATCAGCAAAGAGTGGCGCAACATAGTTGTGGTATTTGGATGGATGGTTTGGAGTTTCTTTAATGCAAAAGGTCTGAGAAAGTGCAGCACATGAAACCAATAGAACAGCTTTCTCTTCGAACGAGGCTCCTGCGACAGGTCGTCATAGTACTCCTGAAGGTCACCTAGGATCTCTTCCTGCAAAGGGCCTTTGACAAAAAGGACAAGCAACCGCTCGGCAGCGCGAGGAGGTGAGTCACGAGACTTCAAAGCTTCGGACTTAAGGACAACTCAGGTATCTGTTGCCAAAGACTGACCTTCAGATCGCGACTCTGCTCCAAGGCCTTTCTACCCAAGTTGGTGATTGTGAAAATTCGTTTCCGTCGTCCCCCACGAGCCTCCGTGACGCCTCCTAAGGTCGATTCCACAAAGCCCTTTCGCTCCAATCGGTTGACGGTACCGTGCACCGCCCCGATCGTTAGGGTCCTATTGGCTTCCTTCTTCAAGGCTTTGCGGATCGCTAGTCCATAAGCATCATCTTTGAGCATGATGATGAGTAGGAGGACAAGCTCTTCCAATTCGCCCAAGTGCTCTTTTCCCATTTCAATTTCTATTAAGTATAACAAATATAGAAATGAAATTACATTTTGTTCTCTTTTATAGATAAAATAGGTAATAGCACCAGTCCC
>JBCCXG010000933.1:0-1914 GCA_039191945.1 Bacteroidota bacterium | reverse complement strand
GACTACTTTCCCTTCGCCGACTTCAAACGTCTTGTTTCCTTTATAATAAGCTGCTTTCATCTTCTTAAATGCTTATGGCGCTACCCGAGGCAGCGTACCTTCAAACCTTTTAATTTGTTGTTCGTCATAGGTTACATATTTGTGGGTAAGGCCCCACTTTAGGGCTTCGGTAGGCCCCAATTCGTTGTTGACCGATTGGTCGAGGCCTGCCGCTGGAGGCCCGTATTTGATGTGTGACTTGATCTCGAAGTTGATGCCATCGGGTGCCCATTGGATCGTATTGCGCTCGGGTCCGTCCGTGATGATCAAAGCCGCGATGCCACCATCGTACGGCCAGACGCATAATTCGTGTCCGCTGTTAGTGATCGGGTTATAAGGCGACTTGACATAGGGCCCTTCTAATTGGTCAGCAATGGCTACTCCCCACTTGATCTCGCGCCCGCCAAAGGTGTTGCGTTCCCCCATGCGCTCACCCTTGTAGTAGAGATAGAACTTGTCCCGATAATAAAGAAGGGTGGGGTCATGCACTTTGTGGCTGTCGAAGGACCCTTGCTTCTTTGTGTAAAAGCGATTGTCCTCTTCCCCGAGCCATTCGCCGTCGTCCGTAGGGGATAGTATAGGAGCGTCAAGTTTTTCAAATGGACCATCCGGCGAATCAGCAATGGCCATTCCCACCTGGTTTTTCACTCGGTTTACATAAGGGGCTTTCACGGTCTGATAGATCAACACATACTTACCTTCATGAACCATGATCTGCGGTGTAAATACCGAGCGGTCATCGTAATTGCCTTCCGGACCTCTGGCCACCGCGATACCTTTTTCGTCCCAGGTCCAACCATCGCTGGAGGTGGCGTACCAGACCTCGGTTTTATCCCAAGGGAATACCTTTTTGTCCGGGTCTCCCGTGCCGAAGCCATAGACCTTTCCCGAGGCCTTGGAGTAGTAGACGTAATACAAACCCCCAACTTGGATGATATCGCTAGGGTCCCTTCTGATGATGCCCGGCTCGTAGGCGAGGTCGCCTTTTAGGTCAAATTCCTTGAAGGAGATGAACCATTCTGGACCTTGGTAGTAGTTGCGTTCCAGTGCTCGCTTCGAAGCGAGGCTCAGGGTTTTCTTATTCGTGATGGCATTCAGGTCGTAGATGGAGTCGGGGTACGATACGGTGCCATCCTCTGCTTTTGAAGTACTCTGACAAGCTTCCAGTAAGGTCAGTAGGATAACGGTCAGTATAAAAAAGTAGTCAATTCTCATAGGTCTTTGTCGTGAAGATCAAGTCGAATAATCCGTCGAAACACCACCGCGTCACTGTTGATTACTCCAGATGCTCGAAGTTCAACAAATCGTGCCTCAACGCAGGACTCACATGTTCCTGATCCCGGAACAAATGATCAAAAATTGGCACGATCGACAATTCATCAATACTACTTGGTCCTGAAGATAATTCAAACGAGCAGGCCACAGCTGTTGAGTTTTGATCCAGTTTGGAAATTCGTCTCATTTTACCTGCGACTCGTTTCACTGAGGTTTGGACTCGAGCTTCCAAGTTCTGACTCAATCCACTCTCATTGTATTTTTTGCGTCGTCCAACAGTTCATCCTGGGCAGGCAAGCCACCCAACCAGCACTCGGGCCCAGTCCACAAGTCCCAAATCAGCTCTAGCCCCCTGGTGAATGGTTTTGCGGTGGTCAGCTCACCGGCAGGTTCGCCATTGAGGAAGAATTGCACATTACGATCATCTTTCCACCATACACCGACCGTGTGGTAGGTTTCATTCCAGGTCTTCCCTTTCTTAGGATTAGCATCAGATAAAAAGCGGGTATCATGATTCGCTTCGTGTCTGACCGTATGGCCATTTTCGGCGATGAAATATTGGGAATTCATTTGGGTAGGGAAGAACCAGGGAGTCCATGG
>JBCCXG010000932.1:0-1922 GCA_039191945.1 Bacteroidota bacterium | reverse complement strand
TGTAAGTTTCTTAAAAAACTTTGATAGATGAGACGGTTCTTTAAAACCCGTCTTGAATGCGATCTGGGCAATAGTCGATTCTGAATTGATCAGTAAGCACTTCACCTTGAATATCACAGCCTCGTCTACCACCGCCTTCGCCGACTTGCTGACAATGCTGTTGGTAATATTGTTTAATGACCTGCTGGTGATACAAAGTTTGTTGGCATAGTCAGCCACACTTAGTTGTTGGTCCGAATGCTTTTCAATCAACGCCTGGAATACAAGATATTGACTGAGGTACTTCGTCCTGGTGAAGACTACATTCTCAGAGGATTTGATCCTGAGAAGTTGGGTGACAATGATGTGAAGCAAGCTCCCGATGACTTCCAGAGAAAAGTTGTCGTTATCATGCTGAAACTCCTCGGTGATCGTTTTGATGTAGAACTGCAATTTGATAAAATCTGCTTCACTTAACTGCTGCTTTGGGGGAGCCAAATGCTCATTGAATAGTTGAAAGATTTTAGGCGCGTTTTTCTCACCGAAGTGTTGCAACAAGAAATCCTCCGTAAACACCAATAACACTCCTTCTGCATCGCCTCTGTGGAATTTATGAATACTGTCCGGGCCTATGGCCAATACGGTGCCTCTGTCAAAATCATAATCTTTGAAATTGACACTGTGAATGCCACGGCCCCTAGTAATGACTAACAGCGCATAGAAAGTGAGCTGGTGGTTTTCAAATTGATTATGATCAACCACTTTTCGCGATATGAGCTCCGATAGACTGACGATATCGAAATACCGCTGCGCTCCTGCCTTATCAAAACGAATCCTTTTTAGGTCGGCCTTCATACCAGCTGAAAGTACTTTCGACATCAAAGTAAGCAACATCCACTTAACCGATTGCGTCACCATTCCTTGATCATGCTGCAAGGAATGTGGTGTAGCTGGGGATGCATTCAGCACACCGAAGGCCTTCAACAGGCGCTTGGTTGACCGGTGTTTTCTCCGATCGGATCATGTACCGATCCCTTTCAAGATTTCTTCAATGGCCTGGAACGTATCTTACTCAAAAATTCCGGAGACATCCCCAGATAGGAGGCGATCACGTATTGAGGCACCCTGTTCACAATTTGCGGATACCGCTCCAAATACTCCCAATAGCGCTCCTCAGACGTCTTGCTAATGTTGGAGATGATCCTTTTCCTAGAGTTGGCAAACGCCTTCTCCGTGATCAACCGAAAGAATTGGCAGAACGCATGGACTTTTGAGCAAAGCTCTTCCACATCTTCATATCTCATCTTAAAGATGACCGAGTCCTCCAGCGCCTCGGCAAAAAAGGTGGCAGGCTCTCGGTAGATATAGCTGTAGAAATCCGTGAAGAACCAGTCTTCTAGCCCAATACTGACCGTATGCTCCTTCCCGTTTTCGTCCATGTAGTAAACCCTAAAAGCTCCTTGTACGATGTAGTGGCGGTATTCACAAGGGTATCCTGGCTGAATAACAAACTGGCGCTTTTTGATGCGTGAGGTCTTCAAGATGGAAACAAATTGCTGTTTCTCGTCCTCGGTGAGTTGGACGTATCTGCCAATGTTGGCTAATATGCTATCGTACTTTTCCATTGCTCTTACCAGTAGATGACATGTTGGATCCTTACAGATCTTGAACAAACCAATTTGATTCAAATATCCCAAAATCCAACAAGTCGGACGTACCGCGTGGTATTCCGTAGCATTAAAAAGTGAAGACGTGCAGCAGTTATGCCACTGCACGTCAAGTGTGTGCTACGCCCGGATGCTTCCCTAAGGCATAGGGAACGAGCCCCGTCCGCGCGTCAAAAGGTCGAGAAATTCTGTTCAAGGCCTTTGGGCGAGGTGAGGAACAGTGGCCCCACCTGCTGGGACATGGCATCGGGAAAAATCTCTTCAACCCCGTTTACG
>JBCCXG010000931.1:0-1927 GCA_039191945.1 Bacteroidota bacterium | reverse complement strand
GTTCGATTGTATACCCGCTATTCCAATCGGGAAAACCTATGGAGGCGTGTGGCGGATGACATTTCCTCAAAGGACCGGGGCCTGCCGCCTTCTTTTTTCCAGGAGCAGCTGACTCTGACCCTTGAGCGGAAGAACGGTACCGTCTACGAGATCGCCTTGCCCTATCTGAAGGAGGTGGATTGGACCTACGGCCGGGTATTCAACGACTATCCTGGCTTCAAGCTCGTTTCCTCGTTTCAGTTCGAGAGCTTCCAACTCTATGAACCCACAGACCCCCGCAATAAGACCCTGTTATTGTGGTGGTATGGATTTCGAGGTGATCTACCCGATGCTAGCGATGCCTTAGTAGAATGGGCGGAAGCGAAGGGTATGTTGGATCACGACCTGATCATCGATGCGATCGATGGCCGCGGTGGTAGCCAGGGCGCCTACGCACTGGCTCGCTTGACTTCTGAGCCCTTTAAGACCACGGGTGGCAACCTAAAGCTGAGTGATATCACGGACGACTTCATCGCCGGCTACACCAGTCGGTACGTGGCACGAAAGGATGCGATGGATGGAGAGGGGAGAGAGGCACAGGACGATGGCACATGGGTGATGGAGTGGTTGCATGGACCCGTGATGAAGGGATTGGCGGCCGGCCAATCGTACAGCAATGACGTGCCCTTCAAATGCGCGCATTTGCCGTACTACTCGGACTGGATCATGCAACCCGCGGAGAAGCACTTCACGGGGAAGATGGCCGTCCTTTTCGGCCCTTGGGGTGGTTCGCACCTGAGCCAGTTTTCAGCAATGATCAACGACAATGAATTAGGCTACACGCTGGGCATGCCAGCAGGAGGCTACAGTAATACCTGGGAATGGCACGAGGAACTGGTGTTCCCCATCAGTGGTCAACCGGTGGTGGAGTTCATGTGGAACATCGGACACACGATTCGGCCCAATGGCCAGATCTTGGAAGGCAATGCGGTACCCGTGAAGGAGATTATTCCAGTAACCAGAGACAATTACCTCACTTACAATCAAATGCTCATTGAAAAGGCCACAGATTGGCTCAAATCTGATGAAATTGACCTGTCTGGTCGTCGATAAACGATTGAATATCGCCTATGGACCAAGCAATGGGAAGCCAGGTGAATAGCCGTTGAATTGGAGTAGTCGTTGTCCCGGGATGAACCATTTGTTTTGTTAATTGAATCCAGAATTCCTGGTCAAGAGCGTTGATCTTGTGATTTTTGGACACCACAAACTACTTCAATCCAAGATGCGTCGTTTCTCTTCCTTCTTCCTATCTGCAATTTTTATGACCCTTTCGTTCCAAGCTTGCACGCCTGGGAAGGGGGAAAATCAGGCCGCATCGCCCAGCCTCGTTTACGAACCCACCTGGGAATCCATCAAAGCGAACTACCGTGATCCGGAGTGGTTCAACGAGCAGAAGTTTGGAATTTTCATTCATTGGGGGGTCTATGCGGTGCCGGCTTTTGGGTCGGAATGGTATCCCAGGCGGATGTACATGGACACTGCAACTTTCACTGCCCAACTCAACCATCAGCAGGATGGGCCGAACTTCACCCACACCCATCACCAGGCCACTTGGGGGGACCAAAAGACCTTTGGCTACAAGGACTTCGTTCCGATGTTCAAGGCGGAGAACTTTGATGCCGATGCTTGGGTAGATTTATTCAAGCGCGCGGGAGCCCGTTACGTGATTCCGGTAGCGGATCACCACGATGGCTTTGCCATGTACAACTCTAAAACCACACGATGGAATGTCGCCAACATGGGCCCCAAGAGAGATGTATTGAAAGAACTATTTGACGCCGGCAGAAAAGAGGGCTTGATCATGGGGGCGTCTTCGCACTTCGCTTTCAACTGGTCCTTTTACAACAAGAAAGATCACTTTGACACGGTCGATCCGGAGTATGCT
>JBCCXG010000930.1:0-1930 GCA_039191945.1 Bacteroidota bacterium | reverse complement strand
TTGCACGGCGCGTGCATCACGTAGGGTCAAGGAAGTAGGTATCAAAAAGGTGGTAGGTGCAAAACGCACAACATTGATAGCGCAATACCTGAGTGAGTCTGTTCTCATGGCATTGTTCGCCCTTTTTGTTGCGCTGCTGTTGGTGCTACTGCTTCTTCCGCATTTCAATTTCATCGCTGATAAGGAGTTAAGCTTGCAATTCGACGTAAGTCGACTTTTAGCAATGATCGTCATTGTATCCTTCACAGGCCTTGTTGCGGGAAGCTACCCTGCCTTGTATTTGTCAAGCTTCGAGCCTTCCACCATTCTGAAAGGCGGATTTAGAAATGTCGCAGGGGCCGCCTTTGCGAGAAAGGCGCTGGTCGTATTTCAATTCGCTCTTTCAATCATGCTCATGGTCTCTGTTTGGGTGATCTATGACCAGCTGGACTTCATGCAAAGCCACCACCTGGGATATGACAAGGAGCATGTCATTCTTTTCAAACAAGAAGGTGTATTGCGAGAAGAGGAGAAATTGGAAACTTTCATTTCAGAAGTTGAGCGCATCCCGGGTATTGTCAATGTCTCGAGCAGCCAACACGATATGATTGGGCACCATTATGGGACTGGTGTCTTATGGCCGGGAAAAAGTCCCGTGGATAATATCGAGTTTGAGCAGATGTCTGTCAACTACCAGATGATTGAAACCTTGGGGATAAAAGTGCAAAGTGGCCGTACATTCTCCAGGGACTTCGGCACCGATAATACAGCGATCATCTTTAATCAAACGGCCATCGACTGGATGGGGCTTTCTGACCCAATAGGCAAAATCGTGAAGCTGAATGGGCGCGAAAAAACAATCATAGGGGTGGTCCAGGATTTTCACTTCGATTCGTTCCGGGAAGAGATTAAACCCCTGTTTTTCCAGCTGGCTCCCTCTGCCACAAACAAGATCGTCATGAAGGTAGAAGCGGGTAGAGAGGAAGTAGTGCTCAGCGACCTGAAAGGGCTTCATCAACGGTTCAATCCCAACTACGTCTTGGACTATTGGTTTTTGGACGAAGATCATCAATCACTTTACGCGGCAGAAGCTCGGATGTCTACCTTATCCAAATATTTTGGTGGCTTGGCCATCGTAATCTCGTGCCTCGGTTTGTTTGGGCTAGCTGCTTTTACCGCTGAAAGGCGGATGAAAGAAATCGGCATCAGGAAGATATTGGGCTCAAGTGAAATGAGCATCATTTCCTTGCTTTCCAGTGAGTTCATGAAGACACTGGCTGTTGCCATCCTCATTTCATTGCCGATCAGCTATGTGATTGCAAAAAATTGGCTGGATGACTTCGCCTACAAAATCGACCTGCAGTGGTGGCACTTTTTTGGAGCTGCTTCAATAGCCTTGATCGTTGCTCTTTTTACTGCAGGACTACAAACGGTCAAGGTTGCTATGCTAAATCCTACACAATACCTGAAGGATGAGTAAGCACTCTGCCACATCACCCCCTCGCTGGCCTCTGCGATTGCTACGCCGCGTGCTCAATCCCAACTATTGGGAAGAGCTCGAAGGGGATATGGAAGAGCGGTTTTATGAGGATCTTCAAAAGCATGGCCTCGCAAAGGCCAGACGGCGATACAGCTGGGGTGCGATCAAGCTGCTTCGTCCCGCACTTGTGAAGCAACTCAGCGGCGATGTTCGATTAAATCAGTATGGTATGTTGAGACATAATCTAATCATCACATTAAGGAACTTCCTGCGATACAAGATGTCGTTCCTCATCAATTTGGTTGGACTCTCCTCGGGGCTTGCGTGTGTGCTACTCATTTACCTGTGGGTCAACGATGAGCAGCGGATTGACAAGTTTCATGACAATGCAAGTCGCCTATTTCATGTACTCAAAATTTCACCTGACGCAAATGGTGATCGGGTAACGAGGGACACGGCACCGGTGAGAAT
>JBCCXG010000929.1:0-1948 GCA_039191945.1 Bacteroidota bacterium | reverse complement strand
GAGTGGACCCGCTGGTAAGATACCCCAGCAGGGCCCCCGACCCGACCATATCAGGAACCCGGACTATGATCCCACGAGAATCGACGTTCCCGGACTCAAGCTCTCGGGCGACCGACAACTTGCGTTTCTGGAAGATTGGGCCGAGCAGTCAGAAGGTGTAGCGATGAAAGCCGTCCTTTCTCAAACGGGCTTTTGCGGTGGGGCACATTTACATGGTAAGAAGGAGAACCGGCTACATGCAGATATGGATAGCAATGGCTGGCCACAAACGGGCCGCAACAAGGCGCTGAGGCTCATCCAGAAAGCCAATGCGGTTCACATTGGGGGAGATCAACACCTCGCGACCGTGGTCCGCCACGGAATTGACGAGTTTGATGACGGACCTTGGGCCTTTGTGGTGCCGGCCATTGTCAATAACTACTACAGCCGATGGTGGTGGCCAGAAGATGAGCAACCGGGTCCGAACGGAAATGACGTCTTACCTTGGACAGGTCAATATTTGGACGGATTTGACAATAAGATCACCATGCATGCCTACGTCAATCCCGAAGGCCCATCGAGTGGCTCTGGATATGGTTTGATCAGCTTTGACAAGAGCGCGAATGAGGTGACGTTTGCCTGTTGGCCTCGGTACGCGGACGTCGCACAAGGTGATGCACAGCAGTTCACCGGATGGCCAATTACGATTGCTATGGAATAGTCGAAGCGTATGAGGTCGAATGGGTTCGTATTGAGTTTCTTATGGTGCCTGGTTGCTTCCGCGCAGCTTCAGGTCAGCGAAAATGGCCGTTATTTTGAGAGAGGAGATGGGAAGCCTTTCATTTGGATGGGAGATACTGCCTGGGAGCTATTCCATCGACTGGATCGCCCGGAGGCGGACCACTACCTCACAAGGCGGGCTGAGCAAAAGTTTACCGTCATTCAGGCGGTCATCCTGGCAGAGAATGACGGGCTTCGCCAACCGAATGCCTACGGTCATGTACCCTTTGAAGACCTTGATCCGACACGACCGGTAGAAGCATATTTTCAGCATGTGGATTACATCGTTGGTCAAGCCAATGAGCTGGGTTTGGTTGTGGCACTCCTGCCAACCTGGGGAGACAAGCTGTATTCGCTCCATCCTGGGGCAGGGCCTGAAGTTTTCACGGCGGAAAATGCCGCGGTATTTGGGGAGTTTCTTGGTGAGCGATACAAGGAGGCTGATGTGGTTTGGGTCCTTGGTGGGGATCGAAATGTAGACAACTTCGAGGTACTAGAGATATGGAGAGCGATGGCAAGCGGTTTACGAAAAGGGGACGATGGAGGCCACTTGATTACCTTTCATCCGCGCGGCGCGTCCCACTCTTATTACTACCTGCACAATGAAGACTGGCTGGATTTCAATATGTACCAAAGTGGTCATGCCCGTCGATATAATCCGACGTATGATTTTGCGAAAAGGGACTACCTCAAGCATCCCGTCAAGCCCTTTGTGGAGGGAGAGCCGGCTTACGAGGACATTCCACTGGCCTTTTGGAAGTACTGCGACTGGGACGATCCTTTGAGGGTGCCGCGGGAAGTGCTGGACGAGAATCTATTGATCAAGAAGCAAACGCACTTCGAGGAGGGGTATTTTACCGACCGCGACGTGCGAGTACATGCCTACTGGAATATGCTCTCTGGTGCAGCTGGGTTTACCTACGGGAATAACGCCGTCTGGCAGATGTTCAAAAAAAGGGGACCTGTGGCGATTCCATGCCTTTATGATTGGAAGGAGTCGCTAGAGCGCCCTGGGGCCAATCAAATCCGACACTTGCATCAACTGGTGAGCGAGACGAAACTTTGGGAGCAGCGACCGGATCAGAGTCTAGTGTACGGTGCTAATCCTTCAGGAAGGGAGCACATCAGGGCAGTGATGACACCAGCGGGCGACCGTGCGGTAGTCTATTTGTCCGTGGGTCAGGAGGTC
>JBCCXG010000928.1:0-1981 GCA_039191945.1 Bacteroidota bacterium | reverse complement strand
TGAACAGGTAAGCTCACACCAGCCATGTCCTACTTCTTTTGGGTTCTCACAGCTAGTCAACTCCAGTTGCATACTGGCGCCATCGTCTCCCATGACAAATTGGAAACGGTTGGTTTCAAATTTTTGCATGTACACGGCATACTTGTACTTTATTTCTATGCCCAACTGAGTCAAAACCGGAGCGATGATCTCCCTGATCCTCTTGTCCATCTGGGGATCATTGAGTGCGCTGCTTTCTTCCATTCTTTGCACGGCCCTTCGGAGGGCTTTGGTGTCGGCTGGACTCGTCAAAAACGCTTGTGAAATTCTGCTCGAGGCCAGATCCACCTTTTGCAAAAAGATCTGCTCATTGGTTCTAAGAGAGGATCGCAAGTGTTGAATTTGCAATACTGAGAGGCCGACAAGTGCCAGCACGGCAACTCCAATGACGACGACGATAGCTCTTTTCGAAAGTTGCATCAGCGAAAATTTGACCTAAGGAATAAACGTAGAACGGTACTTACAGGCAAGTCATCATACTGTTTTAACTTTAATTTAACCCTTTTAACTCTTCCTTATCGCTCTTTAACCTGCCGTTACACCACAACCTTGAGGGCGAATCGTACTGTTGAAGAAACTCTTCTTCCATGCGTATCTTCTTTCTCCTGGCCTTTCGGAATTTCATTAAATCGGTGGGGTTGAACGCCTTGAATTTGTTGGGCCTTTCAGCGGGTATCATTGCAGCGCTACTCATCATCGTTTACGCAGATCATGAATATCACTTCGATCACTTTCATCAAAAAGTCGATAATATCTTCCGTGTCGAGGGGCGAACCAATGGGAGCGAATGGTACGTCAATTTGGGAGTTGAGCATGCCCGCGAATTAGCCACTGGTACCTATCCGGAAATAGAGGCCGTAGTCATGCTCAACCGAGGAGAAAGGGCCTTCTTCCAGGCCTCGACAGGTCCCCGATTTCCGGAAACGAATGTCCTACAAACGGATGTCGGGTCCAGATTCTTTGATCTTTTTGATTTTGAGCTGATTGCAGGCAGCCAGGAGGAAGCGCTCGCAGCACCTCATTCGTTGGTATTGACCCAATCACTGGCAGAAAAGTACTTCGGTGACCAGGCACCGCTGGGACAGACCGTCTACTATGATACCATCCCGCTTCAGGTGACAGCAGTATTGTCGGACCTACCCAGCGACTCCCATATCGACTTCGACCTTCTACTGACCAGCCCTAGCTTGGATCAAACATCCCATTACCACGTGGCCACGTACGTAGCGCTCTCCCGGGGCGCCGATGAATTGACCCTAAAAGAAAAGATATTGGCCATGGATGTAGCCTATGATGAATACCATGAGCTAGCGGATGTGGAACTGATGCCACTTGGGGATATTCACTTGCGCTCCACAGCGAGTTTTGGCTCCAGCGGTAAAGGGGACCCGTTGCAGTTGCGCATATTGTTGGTAGTGGGTGGACTCATCTTATTGATCACCATCGCCAACTATCTCAACCTTGCTTCGGCTTTGTACCTGGGCAAAGGAAGGGCGGTCGGCGTAAGAAAAGTTTTCGGAGAATCTCGCAAGCTGTTGATACGTTCACTGGTGCTCGAGTCCTTCCTGATGGTCCTACTCACAGTGCCCATCATATGGATCGGGTTCAGTGTACTTCTCCCCGGACTCAACCTTCTCCTCGATGTTCGTTTGGAAAACAAGTTGGTCACGACACCGATGTACGGGGTGGGGACGATCGGATTCCTCGCCTTTGTGAGCATGGTGACCGTCACTTTTCCGGCGCTTTCCCTGAGCCGGTCCCCCATCCACGACTTGCTGAAAAGTAAGTCGGCCATGAACATCACCGGAGGTACCCACTACCGCAATGCGCTGATCTTCTTTCAGTTTATCCTATTGTTCACCCTGGGTCTCTCAGGCTGGTTCATGAACCGTCAGATCGAGTACCTGGATAGCAAGGATGTTGGATTTGATCCCGTGGGAGT
>JBCCXG010000927.1:0-1984 GCA_039191945.1 Bacteroidota bacterium | reverse complement strand
TCTTCCTCTTCACCTGTGGGGGTGAAAGTGTAGGAAAGATTGCTGCTGGTGGCACCAGGATAGGCGGCCAGGATCTCCGTTTCCGCATCGATTAGACCGGGATGATCGTTGTTCAACCCATAGTACGGGCTCGAATAATCGAGGTGTGATTCGTACTTTCCAGGACGATTGCGAAGTAGGTCATCACGCAACGTGAGTAATTCGGGAATCAGCTCTTCGATGATGAATTTCTGGGAATAAATGAAGTACGTCGGTGTACCGTTGTTGTCAACGGCAAATCCTTCCAACTTGGCGATCACCACATTCGCCCCAAAGTCGAGGTAGTCCTCAACCGGTAAGTTGGAGATAGCATAATCCCTGTCAACCAGCCGAATGTTATTGGTCTTGGAGACGAAGACATTGGTTGCTTTCCCCACGTATAAATCCGCCATGGAGCCCACATCCTCGGGATCACTACTGGTCTCGATGCGCTCATTGAAGGTGTAGGTCTCAGTATAGTTGCCGCTGTAATCATAGGATCTGGTCAGGGTCATGCCCAGCTGGCTCACGTTGACATTGTCTGTTTCTGCAACGGGGCCCACTGCACCGCCACCAACCGTGACGTCCAGTCCCGTACTGACAAATCGATCCAAACCCGTGTTGCTAGTACTGCTCAAACCCCAGCCCTCGGTCGTCGAATAAGAGGAACCCTTCTCTATGTATGCGTAGCTGTTTGAGCCCGGAGGGTCTCGTAAAACAAAATCTACCTGGTCGGGGCCGTAGGTGACGAAACCTGTCCCCTCTTGCGGCTTCGTCCCAAGGACGTAAGCTCGGAATACTTCGCCGTTGTTCCAATCCACCCCAATGCCATCCACTGTGGCACTGACTTCAAAGGTCTTGGTGAATGACATGCCATTGTTATCCGTCGCTATACTTGGAATACCGGCCGTGAAGTCGTAAGCAAAGTATCCGTCCACATCTGTTTTTCCCGTATTGCCATCGGTGGGATCAATAGCCAAGTTATCAACGATCGTGACATCTGCGCCTTCCACCGGTACATTGTCAACTATCGCACCATCAGGATGTCCCGGATTACGATAGGTCTCCACTACGTACACATTGGCCTCATACCGATTGCCCATCTCAAAAATGGGATAGGGAAAACCAGCGCCTGACAGATCGATTTCGACCTGATCACCGGTAGCCTGATCGGTATAAGTGAATACATTATCACCCGTAAAGTCCTGATCATTTTCATCGTAGACCAGGATGACCGGGTTCTCACGGAACACAAAGTTGAGTTGGTGATGGTAGGAGTACTTGGCGCTCGTCGTGTCTTCAGCGTCTTCTAGTACCGTGATCTCGTCCAGGCTGTTTCTCAAGTCAAGTACCGACAGTTCGCTTGCATCGATTGTGTATCCAGCAGATGTCGTGATCCCCGAAATGATAAACTGCTCAGGGATGAGGTGGATTTCGTACTCGCCCGAGTAAGCATCCGTCACGACACTCGCGGTTGGTAAGCCATAGGCACCGTTTTGAAGATCGAATGAGAGGGTCGCCGTGCCAATGTTGTTGGTTGACAACCCAAAACCAATGGTCTTCTCTGCCTCGCGTGTGCCTCCGACCAAACGTCCGGCGAGCTTGACCGTAGTACTGTCGGTAAAATTGACTGTGAGGTCTTCCGTGAACTCGTGGAAGGTCACAACGCTTTGATCATCGAGCGGCGGGAAGTATCCTTCATAGAAGGTATGACCCACTTTTTCCACGGATAAGTAGTGATTGCCAATGGGCACATTGATCTCATAGTCCCCTTCCGCATCGGTCCTCACGACGCTGTTATCCGCTCCAAGCGCTACCTCTCCATCGATCAGAATGGTAACATTTTCGACGGGTACGTTGGTGTCCTTGTAAGTGACCTTGCCAGAGACCGTGAAGAAGGAGATATCCTCGAAATCCACGTTGTTTTGAACGGATGATCCGTCTCCAAGGAAGATGGATCGAGAAG
>JBCCXG010000926.1:0-2012 GCA_039191945.1 Bacteroidota bacterium | reverse complement strand
TCCGGTCCTTTGAATTTGGGTTCCCCGTTTTTCAGGCTGCCACCGGTAATGAAGAGCAGGCCTTCTGGTTCTGTTAGCTCCGCTGGCACAAGCACCGTCAGTTGATGTTTCCAAACATGCTCCCGCCATTGTTGCGAGATGAGGACCAGATCATAGGCTGTGACGGGTTGGCCCTCGACGGCATAGCTTTCCTTCCTCTCCCACTGGTATTGCGCGTCACCATTGTCAAGGTACTGCTCCAGGGCCGTCTCGGCCGTCACGGGTATTTCTTTAGGGGCTTCGCAGGACAGCAGTTGGAGGGCAAGGATAATGAGCAAGAGGAGTTTGTGCATGAGTTTTGGGATTTCTGGAGTATTTACGGAACAAGCGAAACACATTCGCGAGTGATCGGAGCGAGACCTTAGCATTGGGATGGATTGGGGCATCGATCAAATATAGGGACAGCGATATAGGTGGCCAATAGGCGACCGGCTTCAAAATCTAATATTGCGCATTCACAATAAAAAAGCCTCTCCAACAACTGGAGAGGCTCATGATTTCTTCTATCTAACGGTCCGCGTCAACTCCTAGCCAACTTTCTCCTTACTCAGCTGGGCCAACAACCTCAAAGCCTCTTTCAAATAAGGATCTTCGCTCAACTTATCTCGATTTTCCTCATTGGTGAAGACTTCACTGTCTTCGATGGACGTGGACATATCGTTGTTGTTATTGGCAGCCTGCCTTGCATCACTTGCCGCCTTGCGCTCATCATAGTTCAACGAGACAAGCGAGCTGTAGTCATCATTCTTGATTTCATCTGTTTCCTTCACCAGGGCTTTGAGATCAGGATCAGTCTCCAGATGAGAGGCATACAATTTGTAAAGTTTGTCGATCAACTCATCGGAGATATTGTCGGTCTCCACGAAGTTCGCGGAACTGATCTCATCCCAAGGCAGCGCACTCTCGCGGCTACTTTCTCCGAACTCCTCAGGCTCAAATGGTGTAGGAAAGGAAATATCGGGCTGCACACCCAATCGCTGAGTACTGCTACCAGTGACCCGATAAAATTTTGCCAAGGTCATCTTCAGCTGCCCTAAAGTGACGTCTCCGCTCTGCAAGGCATCCCGCATGAACATAAGATCAGATACGTCTTGATTGGCCGACTTACGATAAGCAATCATACGATTCATATAATTCATCACGGGACGTCCAAGATCGATAAGGTTCTGCACGGTACCCTTTCCGAAGCTATTCTCTCCAACGATGACTCCACGCTCATAATCCTGGATCGCGCCGGAAAAAATCTCTGACGCAGACGCGCTATAGCGGTTGATAAGGACAGCCAAAGGGCCATCATAAAAAACTGTGGCATCATCGTCGTCTTCCAGCTTGTCAACGCTCTGATCCGTGTTACGGACCTGCACGACAGGGCCCTGCGGGATAAAAAGACCGGTCAGGTCGATGGCTTCTTGCAAAGAGCCTCCTCCGTTGTACCGTAGATCCATCAACAATCCATCAATGCCCTGCTCCTGCAGCTCGGTAATCAAACGCTTCACATCGCGGGTGGTGCTCTTGAAGTTCGGATCTCCCTTGCTGCGGGCATCGAAATCAATGTAAAAACTAGGGAGGTTGATCACCCCCAGGTTGTAGGTCTCATTACCCTCGGTGATGGGTATCACTTCCGCCTTGGCGGATTGCTCCTCCAGCTTAATCCGATCCCTGATGATCCTGAGCGTATCGGGCAGATCGGTAATTTCTCTTTCGGAGGCGAGGACAAGTAAGCGGACAACTGACCCCTTGGGACCTCTGATCTTCTGTACCACATCATCTAGCCTCCATCCAATCACATCCTCGAACTCTCCCTCATCACCCTGCGCCACGCCAATGATACGGTCGTCCTTTTTGATCTTCTTACTCTTGAAAGCGGGTCCCCCCGGCACCACGCTGGCCACCAAAGTGTAATCCAACTGCTGCATGAGTCGAGCGCCGATGCCTTCCAGCGACAGGCTCATTTCAATCTGAAAGTTTTCCTT
>JBCCXG010000925.1:0-2021 GCA_039191945.1 Bacteroidota bacterium | reverse complement strand
CGAGACCGGCTTTGCTTCGCATGATCGTTCGGACTGCCATGCGTGGGCCGCACATCCTGCTTTCTATCACTTGCAGTTGATAGCGGGGATCAGGTCGGCGGACATTGGTTTCGAAGAGGTGTTGATAGCGCCCAATTTGGGAGATTTGACCGAACTCCAGGCGGACATGCCACATCCAAAAGGCAGAATCGCTGTAGATTACAAAATGAGACGTGGTAAGCTCACGGGAACTGTCACCCTGCCTCCGGGCCTTGAGGGCTCTTTCGAGTATGATGGCAAGCAGCAAACCCTGACTGCCGGCGTCAACAAGTTGAAGTAACCAACCCCCCACTGATGATGAATCGCAAACTGCTAGTCCCCATTTTCTTTTTGCTGATCCCACTAGTCCTGGTAGCTCAACCGCGTAAACAGCGCGTAGAGGTGCAGGTCACTCCCGCCAAGCTCGACTGGACCTACGATCTCGGCGAGCGGGCAGATTATCGGATCACCGTACTGGTCAACGAGCAGCCGGTACCCAATGCCAAGGTGTCTTATTCCTATGGTTTTGAAAACATCGAACCGATGAAGGAGGGAGAGCTGACCCTGAAGGAGGGCACGACCGTCCTTAAAGGTCCAAGCATCGAAACGCCAGGTTTCGTGCGATGTGCGGTGAACTTTGAGTACGAAGGAGCGACTTATCGTGGCGCAGGTAGTGCCGGTTTTGCGCCCAACCAGATCCAACCGACGGTGGATCACCCGGATGATTTTGATGCGTTCTGGGACGCGGCCAAAGCGGAGTTGGGAAAAATTCCGATGGACGAAATGGTTACGTTGCAGCCTGAGCTTTGCACCTCGGAGATCGATGTCTATCATGTCAACTTGCAAAATGTCAAGATGCCGGGGGCGTGGAGAGGCAACAGCCGATTCTATGGTATGCTATCCGTTCCCAAGGCCGAAGGAAAGTATCCGGCTATCCTCGCAGTCCCGGGAGCGGGCATTCGACCTTACGGAAGAGACGATCGGGCGGCCAATGGGGTGATTGTATTTCGAGTAGGGATTCACGGCATTCCGGTCAATAGGGATCCGGAGGTGTACCAGTCACTGGCTACTGGAGCTCTCGCCGGCTATCAAAACTTCAATCTGGATGATCCGGACTGGTATTATTACAAGCGCGTGTACCTGGGTTGCGTTCGGGCCATCGACTACCTGTTTACGCTGGACAAGTTTGACGGGGAGACACTCGCTGTAAATGGCGGCAGCCAGGGGGGAGCCCTCTCGATCATCACCGCCGGCCTCGACGATCGCGTCAAATACCTGGCTGCATACTATCCCGCATTGAGCGACCTGACCGGCTATGTGCACGGCCGCTCCGGAGGTTGGCCTCATATGTTCAATCAGGAGTTGGACGACGCAACCGTGAAGCGGTGGAGCAAGACCGTATCTTATTATGATGTGGTCAACTTTGCCCGTAGGGTAGAGGTCCCCGGTTGGTACTCCTGGGGCTACAATGACAATGTATGTCCGCCGACTTCCATGCATGCTGCCTACAACGTGATTCCGGGTCAAAAGGAGTGGTCGCCTTACTACGAAACGGAGCACTGGACCTTCCCAGAGCAGCGCGACGAGGGCAATCAGTGGCTTTATACTCAACTTGAGGTAAGTGATGATTAATCGTTAACCATGCGAGTATTAGGTGCAATCATCTGGACCATTAGTTGGCACGTGTCTGTAAGTCAGGGACTGGGGGTCAGCGATCAATTTCCTCAGTATTGGACTTTTGACGGAACACCCACGCTCCTCTTGGGAGGCTCTGTGGAGGACAACCTATTTCAAATTGAAGACCTGGAAGAACAACTCGATCTATTGGCCAGCGTTGGAGGGAATTATGTGCGCAACACCATGTCTTCGCGGGACGAGGGCAATGTCTGGGCTTTCTATTTTGATGAAAGTGCCAATCAGTACGATTTGTCACGATGGAATGAAGAATATTGGCGTCGCTTTGAGGGGCTGCTAGCGCTTACCTCAGAGCGAAAAATCGTCGT
>JBCCXG010000924.1:0-2023 GCA_039191945.1 Bacteroidota bacterium | reverse complement strand
GATTGAAGCAGACCGACTTCGATGGTAGTTTCACCTACTCCGATGTCATCTTGGTCCAAGATGGGGTAGCACGAACTCCCGAGCTGTCGATATTCCCCAATGCCAGCAATGGACTGGATTTCAACTGGGCGATCCAGGGGCTTCTGCCGAACTCCCAGTTGGAAATCGCCTTGTATGACCTAAAGGGCAATCGTCTCGTCCATCAGGTGCTTCAGATCGATGCTCGCGGCGCTTTTACTGGCAGAGGTTTTGAGGGTTTGAGGCTAGAAGCAGGCATGTATTTGCTGAGGGCCCAAAACGATGGCAAGGAGATGACCAAGCGATTGATTGTCAATTAGCGGCCGGCTCTAGAGAGGTAGATTCACTTAGCTTTTGATGATTTGAAATGGATCAGGGGCATCAAAACAAGCCTTTTGGATCTCTCGAACTAGAGAAGTAGAGGCACATATACGATACGTTACTAATTATCTCCTATTTATTCCCGCTCATCGAAGCTTTTTCCGCGCTGATCGAGGCTTGCTGGTCCGCCTTGCTATGCAGACCTATTTTCGTAGTAATCTGGACATGAAAACCGCATAGACGCTGCACGTATGGGACGCACGCCAAGAAATCACGCAAGCAGACCCTCAGGATTCGCCGCTCGGCTGATTATTGGGTTGATCACAATCTTTTCTTTTGCCGTAGAAGCTGGAGCACAGTGGCTGACTGGTTGGGATTATCGCAAGGAGATCACAATTGATGGTTCGGTCATTGCCGGGACCGGAACATTGACCGATTTTCCCGTACTGATTCGCCTTACCGATGCCAACCTTGCGGCTGGTGCTTTGACAAATGGTCACGATATCGTCTTTACCAATAGTGACGCTACCAGCCTATTGCATCATGAGTTGGAGAGTTACACCTCTGGAACGGGAGATTTGGTCGCCTGGGTGCAAGTGACCCTGACCGGCGCTACGGACAAGACGATTTACATGTACTACGGGAATACATCCTCAGGCGACCCCGATGCGGATGACGAGTCTACTTGGGACAGCAATTATGAACTTATCTATCACATGGAGGGCACTCCCGATGCGACTTCGAACAATCGTGACGCGACTTCGGGTGGAACTCCGACGACAGTAACGGGTATGATTGGCTCCGCAACGGACTTCGATGGAGGTGCCAGTGGCTCCACGGGCAATGACTTTTTCGATACGAACTATTTAGGAAACTTGAACTCTTGGACCATCTCTGCGTGGGTGTTTGGAGATGCTGCGCCCATAAGTTCCAATGGGGATGCGCCAGTGATATCTGGCGAGAGTAATTTCAATCTCGGTTGGAATCATGGCGGGGGCTTCCTGGGAGAAGTGTACTTCAAACATGCCGTAGATAGTTGGGAAGGGGTCGCTTACACTCCTTTGTCGGGCAGCACATGGTATCACTTGACCGGTACCTACAACAGCGCGACCGGCGTACTAACTGCCTACCGAGACGGGCAACCCATCAATACGTTAGGCTTAAGCACAGGAGGACACGAGACTGAGGACCGAACCATTACCATCGCTCGTAATGCCGGAGATCACACAGGGGACAAGAATGAATGGCTTGGCGCAATCATTGACGAGGTCCGCATATCAAGTATTGCGAGATCTGCTGACTGGATTGAGACAGAGTACAATAACCAATTTAATCCCAGTACGGGAGGGTTCATCAAAACGCTCGGTGCGCAAACCCTGGCTTGTTCAATCGCCGCTGGGACCATAGCCAGTGATGATACGCCCATCTTTTCGGGAGGGACCGCTACCTTGACCCTTTCGGGATACGATGGAGCGGCCACATTGCAATGGCAATCATCCTCCGACAACAGCAGTTGGAGCCCGATTGGGGGAGCGACGTCCGCCAGCTATACGACACCCGCACTGTCTGCGGATACATACTACCGCGTGGCCGTAACGAACAGCTGCACGAATTATTCGTCTTCTTTCCTGATCAATGTGGAACCGACGTTTCTTGGCGGTGGGTACCTGTTCAGAAAGAAGCT
>JBCCXG010000923.1:0-2033 GCA_039191945.1 Bacteroidota bacterium | reverse complement strand
GGAAAACTATGGCAACATAATCTTCTATCTCCATGCCATTGGCATATTCGGTGTGGTCTTGACGCTCTTCGCCATCATCAACCAACACTACTTTGAATATCATTACGCGTGGAAGCATACCAGCAGGTTCTTACCCGTATATTATCAGTTTTCAAGCTTCTGGAATGGGCAGGAAGGATCCTTCCTACTATGGATGTTTTGGAATGCGGTTCTGGGACTGGTCCTGATCCGCACCAACAAACAGTGGCGATCTCCGGTAATGATCACCATGGCCACCGTCCAGATGTTCCTTACCTCCATGATTTTGGGAAGCGTCTTCTTCGATATCAAGCTGGGTAGCTCACCTTTCATGTTGCTTCGCGACGTGATCAAAGATGATATCTTCAAAGTCAATCCGGACTTTGTCCCTGCGGATGGCAGTGGCTTGAACCCATTGCTACAAAATTATTGGATGGTCATCCATCCCCCAACACTGTTCTTGGGGTTTGCCTCCACAGTCGTACCGTTCGCCTATTGTATCGGAGGACTGATCAGCGGACGATACAGGGAGTGGATTCGACCGGCACTGCCCTGGGCGCAATTCTCAGCGCTGACCTTGGGCGTAGGGATCCTGATGGGTGCCTACTGGGCCTATGAAACCCTCAACTTTGGCGGATACTGGAATTGGGATCCGGTTGAAAATGCCATATTCGTTCCGTGGCTCACGCTTGTCGCCTCAATGCATACGATGATCGCTTACAAGAAAAACGATTCTGCCTTGAAGACGTCGATCATACTGGTCATCAGCACCTTCATTTTGATCTTGTATTCAACATTTCTGACAAGAAGTGGCGTGCTGGGGGAGACTTCCGTTCATTCGTTTACCGATCTCGGCTTACAAGGCCAGCTTTTAATCTACCTCTTCGTTTTTCTCGGCTTTTCGGTCTTCCTGTGTTTCAGAATCTGGAAGCAGCTGCCAAAATCGGAGGAGGAGACGTCCGTTTATTCCCGGGAGTTTTGGATTTTCATCGGAGCAGCCACCCTTTGCCTGATGGCTTTTCAAGTCATTTTTATGACTTCAGTACCGGTGTACAATGACATAGCCGCAGCGTTTGGCTTTGACCTCAACATGGCACCTCCCGTCGACCAGGTAGCCTTCTACACGGAAAAGCAATTGTGGGGTGCCATTGTCCTCGCCTTGCTCTCAGGCACGGGTCAGTTCTTTTGGTGGAAGAAAATGAGTAAGGAGACACTCCTCAACGAGCTCAAGACGCCGCTGATCATCACACTGGCCCTATCCACGATCGTATTACTGCTGGGCAACGTGACAGAAGTTAGCTATCTGTTGCTGTTGGTATTTTCCATCTATTCGATCGTAGCCAATGGCAAGATCCTACTGGGCTTGCGCAAGACCAACTTAAAGCTGGCAGGCGGGTCAGTTGCGCATATTGGGATTGCCATGATGCTGATCGGCATCATATTCTCATCGGGATACTCTAAGATCCTTTCGATGAACAATACGGGCATCGTTTGGAGCAGCGAGCTTCCTGACGAAATCAATCAAAATAACCTTCTGCTCTTCTTGAATGAGCCACGGCCCATGGCGGACTACAGCCTGAACTATAAAGGCATGCGGAAACTGATCAAGAAGAAGGGATTTGTGGATGTGGATCATGTCCGGCCAACGAATCATCCGCTCAAAATGATCGCCCTTCGCGACTGCGAAACACACAGGGGCATTCAAGTAGCAAAAGGCGACACTTTACAGTTGATCAATGGTGAAAACACCTACTTTGAAGTCATCTACAGAAAGAACAATGGTCGGGAATTCAAATTATTCCCCAGGGTGCAAGACAATCCCAACATGGGTGTCGTGTATTCACCGGATATCGATCGAAGATTGATTGCAGATCTGTACACGCATGTACGGACTTTCCCTGATCCCGAATCGGAGCCTACCTGGAGTGAAACCGAGTTCGCGTCGCTTCAAATGGGCCAGACCTTCTTTGTCAACGATTATGCAGCCACCTTCCTGCGTATGGAACCTACACGTG
>JBCCXG010000922.1:0-2034 GCA_039191945.1 Bacteroidota bacterium | reverse complement strand
GGCTTTGGTAAATTCTGGATGCCCTTGGATGCCCAGGTAATGGTCCCCAACCTGCAGGGCTCCCACCGGACAGGTCGGCGATTGCGACAATATCTCTGCTCCAGGAGGCTGTTGAATAATCTGATCCTGGCAGAGCATAAGAACGTTATAGTTCGAAACGGCAGGACTCATCCAATGAGGCTTGGAGGTGACCTCGAAGCCATGGACACCAATCTGCCAGCCATGTGGTGACTTCTCCACTCTCCCGCCTAGCGCCGCCCCAATGACTTGGTGGCCAAAACAAATACCTACAAACTTCTTTTGCAGGTTCCCGAGTTGGCGCGCAAAGATCAGTAGGTCGGTAATCCATGGTTTTTCGTCGTAGACGGAATAACGCGAGCCCGTGCAAACGAAGGAGTGGTAGTCTTCCGGATCAGGTAGGTCACCATCACAAGCAAAGTGCGGTACCAGCTCCAGATCGGGCAGCAGCTCAGCAAACATTTTAGGATACGTCCCATGATTTCTCGCAAAGTCAGGCAAAACATGATCACAGACGAGCAGCGCTGTCTTCATAGGCTCAACTTCAGGTGATAGGATTTCGGTCGCGTCAGGTACTGATAACCCAGAGCACTCAACGTACAACCTTTGCCAGAGGCCTTGACCCCAGTCCAAGCCAAGGCCGGGTCCAAGTAGTCGCAACGGTTCATGAACCAAGTACCGGTCTCCACCTTCCGCCCGATCGACAAAGCACGATCGGCATCGGTCGTCCAGACAGAGGCAGACAAGCCGTATGGGCTATCATTCATCAGCTCGATCGCTTCCTCGTCACTAGCCACTGACATGATCCCGACCACGGGCGCGAAGCTCTCTTCCTGCATGAGGTGCATATCGTGATTGACGCCGATCACCGCTTGCGGATTGAAGTACGGGGGTGCTTTCTCAGCAAAGGTGCCCGAGGGAATGAGTAGCTCACCCCCCATAGCGACTGCCTCCTTCAGCTGATCGATTGCCTTGCTGGCTGCAGATGGTCGCACCATCGGGCCAAGGGTGGTCTCATGCAGCGTCGGGTTGCCCACTACGTAGCCCGCGGTGATTGATCGGAAGTGATCCAGCAACTCATCATATACCTTTTCGTGCACGTAAATTCGCTCGACACCGCAGCATGACTGGCCGGAGTTGAAGTATGCTCCGTCCACAAGATTTTCGGCGGTTTTTTGGACGTGCGCGTCCGCTGCTACGTAGGCCGGGTCTTTTCCACCCAATTCCAGACCCGCGGTAATAAATCGCTCGCCCACCGCGCGCTGGATCGCCTGCCCTCCGCCAACCGAGCCCGTGAAGGCAACACCACCAATGATCTGATCTTGTATGATCCCAGGAATCTGGTCGTGACTCAAATGCAGGTATTGAAATACTCCTTCGGGTGCGTTGGCGTATTCAAAGGCTGCACCAAATCGCTCTGCACAGAGCGGCGTTTGATCTGCATGCTTAAGGATGACTGTATTGCCGGCCATGACCGCCGGTATGACCGCATTGACCGGAGTCAGATACGGGTAGTTCCAAGGTGACAAAACCAAGATAGTGCCCAAGGGTTCCTTTGTGACGCGGCGGACAAACTCGTTGCCATCTTCAACTTCCATCGGTGCCAACTCCTTTTCTGCAATGTCGATCATATAGTTCGCCCGCTCTTTGAAACCCTTAATGATTTCAAAAGGCGTATAAACGATAGGTCGTCCCATTTGCCAGGTGATTTCCTCGCTGATGGCGTCTACATTCTTCTCAAAATACTCAATGACGCGTCGGCAAACCGCAGCACGCTCCGCCAGACCGGTTCGCTGCCAACTACTTTGCGAATGCTTCGCGAGATTCAACGCACTTGCTATTTCCGTTGGGGTAGCATACGCCCTTTCGCAATAGACCGATCCGTCTACGGGTGATATGGTCTGAAATCGTTCCACTTCACTCAGGCGTTACGTAGGCAGCCGTGATACCACCATCTACCAAAAACTCGGACCCAGTCATGTAGGACGAGTCTTCGGAGGCCAAAAAGACTGCGGC
>JBCCXG010000921.1:0-2038 GCA_039191945.1 Bacteroidota bacterium | reverse complement strand
TGCCGCACTCCTTGAGGCGTCGAATGATGTCATCTCTGACCTTGCTATCTGCTGGATAATAGAGCTGGTACCACGCCTTACCCTCTGTGATCTCTGCTATTCTCTCAATGCTGCTCGTCGAGACCGTGCTCAGCATGAAAGGCACGTTGCCCTTCGCCGCGGCCCGAGCCAAGATCTCTGGCGAATTCGGCCAGATAAGCCCTTGCAGTCCCAGGGCAGTGATACCAAAAGGTGCGTCATATTTTTGACCGAAGATCTCCGTAGAGGCATCTGATCCTTCAAACTCCTGCAGGTATTGCGGCCGTAGTTGGACGTCCTGGATGTCGGACATATTCCGTCTCAAGTTGACGTTTTCATTGCAGCCACCCTCCAGGTAGTCAAAAGCAAAACCGGGAATGCGCTTCCTCGCGCGTGCTCTTAGTTGCTCAAGGTCGGGGTATTGGCTGATAAAACCGGGTCTCATGTTTATTTTGGATTGGGTGAAAATCGATTGAGTACGACATACAAGATGCCACAAAGTAGCCAGGCTGGCAGTGTCAGGAAGGAAAGAAAAATGCCAAACTGCACCGAGATGAAGTAAAAGACCCCTCCAGAGACCACCCACGCCAAGAACACTTTGATGTTGAAAGCGCCCGCACCTGGCAGCAGGCTCCATCGCTCACGAAAGAAATGATCGACGACGAGGATCGCGCCAATAGGGGCCAATATGAATCCGTACAACGCCACGAAATCCAAGAGCTTCATCGCAACCGCCGGAAAGAGTCCTGCGAGGGTAGCAAGCCCTCCTGCAACAATCGTGACCCAAAAAGTACTCAGCTTGGGGAAGATGGCTTGCAGGGCCAGACCCGATCGATAGATGGTGGGGTTCGCAGTGGTGAGTCCGGCCAGGATTACGGCAAGGATCCCGAACAGACCAATGGCATTGTAGGCAAGGGGACCGGGCGCTACAGGAGGCGCTTCACCATTGGCGAGAAAACCTGCGCCCTCCGGTGACCTGAGGTAAGCTGCGTACAACAACGCCGCCGCGATCCAGGCAATGTAATGGCCCAAATACATACCGGCGGCCGTGGTCCATCCTAGCTCAGGTCGATTCGCATATCGAAAAACGGAGAGGTCGGACATGCCAATGTGCATCGCAGCATTACAAAACCATGACCAGATCACGACATGCCAAAAGGTATACTTAATCTGACCGGGAAACGGCTCCGAACCTTCTCCCCACACGTTCCAAAAATCACTGAAAGACTTCACCCCTAAATCGCCCATGGCGACAATGCCACACGCAATGAAGGCCATCACGAGATAGGGAGAGAACCAATTGGCTGCCCGCGAAACAGCATTGTATCCTTTCGCCGCAATCAAGGAGATGACGGCCCCGACTGCTAGCACGATAATCACCCACACCGGGCCATTCGGCATTGTGTCGGTCAACCGAGGCATAGGCATATCAAAAGGGATGCCCACGGCCGTAGCGGAGACGGTAATCATCGAACCTGCCAGAAAGCAAAAGAGCAAGGCATTGGCCAGGTTGTAGATGGTAACCAGGCGCTTTCCGGCGATTTGTTCGAGCTGGTAGTAAAGGGTCAGTCGATGCTTCACCGCTATCTCTGCCGTGAGGAACCTCCAACTCAAAACCGCCAACAAGTTCCCCAGTAGCAGGCCAACAATCAAATCAAATGCGCTGACACCGGCAGTCAAAAACAGCGGTCCAATCATGAATTCTGTGCCCGCCGTATGCTCCCCGGCGTACATGCCCAAGAAGCTCTTCCAGCCCTTTAGCGCTTGATTTGGGACGGGTTGGCGCTCAAATTCAGAATCGGCAACGTTTTCAATTGCGTCTGTTGACATATCACTTTCGATTAGATCAACTTGTAAGTAACTTCATTCCCTTAGACCGGTTGACCTGCCATATCCTGATCACACACCTCAGGCCCCAACGGCAGGACAGCCATGAATCGAAAGGTACTGAGATTTGAGTTCTTGACACTATCCAACTGATCGCTTATCAAAGATGAAAACCGAAGACATTACTTACCAG
>JBCCXG010000920.1:0-2065 GCA_039191945.1 Bacteroidota bacterium | reverse complement strand
GCGGTATGTGGATGCCGGCAAATCGCCCAAGATGGGGGAGACCTTCGATAAGAGAGTGAAGCAATACGAAGATTTCCGTGAGCTTTTGGACGACAAAGACATCGACGCGGTCTGCATCGCTACACCCGATCATTGGCATGCGATACAGACGATACAGGCACTGGAAGCTGGAAAGCACGTCTATGTGGAGAAACCTCTGACGATCACAATCAAGGAGGGGCGGGCGATGGTCGATGCGCAAAAAAGGACGGGAAAGATTTGTGCTGTGGGGTTGAACCGGCGGGGTTCCTCCATCTATCAGCACCTTTCGAAAGAAGTGCAAAATGGCTTGATTGGCAAGGTGACCACCGCCAGGGCACAGCGCACGAGTAACATGTTTCCCAATGGCATTGGTAGGCTGAACTCAGAAGCCCCGCCAGCTGACTTCAACTGGGACATGTGGCTCGGACCGAGGCCAAAACGAGACTATCAATACAATATCGCTCCCTATTTCTTTCGGTGGTGGAGAGAATATTCCAGCCAAATGGGCAACTGGGGTGTACACTACATGGATGTGATTCGATGGCTGGCCGGGGAGCAGGCACCGTCTGCGATATCTGCCTTGGGAGGTAAATATGCGGTGGAGGATGACCGCAACATTCCTGATACGATGGAAGTACTCTTCGAGTTCCAATCTGGGTTGATTGTGAAGTTCAGCATCCATGAGGCCAACGGCGGTGGAGGCGTCCAGGGAGGCGAAATCGAGCTTAATGGGGCCAAGGGTAATCTGGTGGCCAACCAGAATGGGTATAAGGTTATTCCGGCTCGCCGGGGGCAATTCCAAACCTGGGATCAGCTGGTGGCGCCCATCGATGAGCAATTTCAGGGCAATGCAAAGTTTGGTGACCTGGGGATCAGAGAGAACTCAACAGCGCGGTTGATCCGAAACTTCCTCGATTGCGTCAAGTCCGGTGAGGAGCCCTGGTGCCCACTAGAAGAGGGTCACCGCTCAACGTCTTTTGCCCACCTGGCCAATATCGCCTTGGAAGTTGGGGGTAGGATCGAGTGGGATGCTGAAAATGAGGTAGTCACCAACAATCCGAAGGCGAACGACCTCCTCCATTACGAATACCGCCTACCCTGGAAGCTGGCCTGATATGCGGTCAAGAAGGACTTTTCTCCAAAACTGTGCAGCGCTGGCGGTGGCCACTGGTGCACCGCCACTCGTTGCTCAAGCTGTAGCCCCTCGGCAACGCATCAACACCTTGTGTTTCTTCACCAAGCATCTTCAGTGGCTCAATTTCGAAGATGCTGCCACGGTCTTGCGCGATGCCGGATTTGACGGTGCGGATTTGACGGTGCGGCCTGGTGGTCACGTACCGCCTGAGGATGCTTCGCGGCTGCTGCCTGAGGCGATGGAGGCCCTTAGCAAAAAAGGACTGAAGGTACCCATGGCGGTAACGGGCATCAAGGACCCATCCGATCCGCAGCTGGAAGACTTCCTCTCTGTGCTGGCTGATAATGGCGTCCGTTATTATCGCATGGCCTACTACGGCTATGATCGTGGGCTTTCGATGGAGGCAAATCTTGAGAACTTCAAAGCTCAGCTCGGTCAGCTCGCCGAAAAGAACGCCAAGTACGGGCTGTGCGGCGCGTATCAGAATCATGCAGGAAATCGCCTCGGCGCCTCTATTTGGGACCTTCGGGAGACCATCAAGGGCCTGGATCCCAATTTCATGAGTTGCCAGTTTGACATCCGACATGCGACGTTTGAAGGCATGCGCTCATGGGAAAATGATCTGAGAGGCATCCAATCCCACGTTAGGACTACTGTACTGAAAGACTTCCGATGGGCTGGTTCACCCGACGATCAGCGCGGCTCCATGAATGTCCCGTTGGGCGAGGGAGCCGTGGATTTCGAACGCTACTTCCAGCATTTCAAGGCGCTGAATTTAAAAGATCCCATTTCGATCCATGCGGAGTATCCTTTGTTCTCCGATCAGGAACAAGCGCTACCCAAAACACAAAAAATGGACCTGGCCATCGAAAGATTGGGAACCGATATGGCATTTGCCAAAAAACACCT
>JBCCXG010000919.1:0-2071 GCA_039191945.1 Bacteroidota bacterium | reverse complement strand
CCATTGGGCTTGATGGTTACTTGCTGCTCGAAAAACGGGCAACAGGATCTCTCAGCCACAACATAGGCGAGCAGACTACGCAGTAGGAGTTGGTCATCCTCAAAGTGAAAGGCGTAGCCATGGGCCATTTCCTCCACCTGCTGGACCTTTGAAAAGACTTCCTTTTGCAGTGAACTTTTTCTTTCAGCGAGTTTCGCATCAGACAGTGTACAGGCCAGGGGGTGATTTTGAGTTTCAGTGTTCATCGGATCTTGCTTAATTATAGTAGGTGTCAGGTCCTGTGCTGTTGCTGCCGTGCCAGTCAGCATTAGGAGCGTAGCGATCATATTACTTTTCATAAAAACTGCTTTCCAAGTACCTTACGGATTGGAGTCGCCTCTAAGGTTACGTCTTTAGGCAAGGATTCATGCAAAAATGTTAATCGGGGAATTATCAAAGCTTACGGGAGTGTCCAGAGACACCATCCGCTGGTATGAAAAGGTTGGCCTGCTCCAGGTTGACTACGCAGCTAGAAGTACAAACAATTACAGATTGTACGATCATCGGGCGGTCGCTGACCTCCTGATGATCAAACAGAGCAAGTCTTTTGGGTTTTCATTGGAGGAGATCAAAGAGATACTGGAGCTAGTCCGATCCAACGCGCTCGACTGCGAAGCCATGACGCCCATGATTGAGGACAAGTTGGATCTGATAGAAGAAAGAATAGTCTTGCTTCAGGAGATGAAGGCCCGCTTGGTCAAGGTGACGGAGCAGTGCACCGGGGACTGCCAACAGCAAATACTCCAGAATTGATGAGCTCCCCCAAAGTTCAATTCGATCCTAAGAGGCTACTTGCCATTGCTGTACTGACGACGGGCCTCTTTTTGACGGTCAATGGATGCGATGACGACCCCAAAGCGGTAGAACCGGATATGCCGGTGGACATCCAAAACCCTACCAATGGCCTACGAAGCATCACTGTGGGCAGTAGGACGCGGGAGTACCGCCTTTACGTTCCGGACTCCTATGATGAGGCGAGCGCGGTGCCCTTGCTGTTGAATTTCCACGGCTACACGCAAACGGCTAGGGAACAAATGGAGGATATCAGCGACATGCGTGCTTTGGCGGAATCGGAAAACTTCATTTTGATTTACCCCCAAGGAAGGTCTTTTCAGGGAGAGACGCACTGGAACGTAGGCTCATGGACGCAAGGGAGTACGTCTAACGACATTGGTTTCATTGACGTCTTGATCGAGGAGATGGCGGCTAATTACAACATTGACCGAACTCGGATTTATGCCTGTGGCTATTCCAATGGCGGATTTTTCAGCTATGAGCTCGCTTGCCAGCTCAGTGATCACATTGCGGCCATCGGTACGGTCGCGGCCAATATGAGTTTGAGGACGAGGGATATGTGCAATCCCACACACCCCACACCTGTCATCACGATCAGCGGAACGGGTGATCCGATCGTTCACTACGATGGCACCTCACCAGTCGCTACGATATCACACGGTGCCGTGATGCACTATTGGGTGACCTTCAACAATGGCAATATAAATCCTACGATTGTGACGCTACCTGATCGGGTCCCCTCGGATGGCACTATCGTAGAGTTCCACGAATTCGCCGACGGAGATCAGGGTGTCGCTGTTCATCACTACCGAGTCCTACGAGGTGGACATGACTGGCCGGGGAGTTTTGGCAACATGGATATTGACGCCAATCAACTGATTTGGGACTTTGTGTCTCAATATGATTTGAATGGCAAAATTTGATCCAACCTTGAAGTGTTTAGTACCCGAGCCTATATTGACCATGATCAACTGATCCGGTGGAACTTAGAGCACGACCTGGGCCTGAAGAAGAGGAGCGCCAAGAAGGGAGAGGTTTTTCTCCGGGAGGGCCAACGTTGCCTGCACCTATACTTCATTGTGAGTGGATTTGTCCGTCTCTACTATTATGACTTGCAGGGTAGCGAGGTTACCCATTGGTTTTCAGGCAAACATTCGGCCATCACATCGCCCTTCAGCTATATAAAGCAAGAACCGAATATTCTCTGTTTCGAAGCCTTGGAGGATACGGAGCTTCT
>JBCCXG010000918.1:0-2075 GCA_039191945.1 Bacteroidota bacterium | reverse complement strand
TCGGCACTCGAGCGCGTGGGCCTTGACCAGCTGTTTGCAGCAATCAAGGAAGGTTTACCTACCCACCCGCCTTACTTTCCTGCCGAAACACTGACCGACAAACCAGAACGATTTTTTGCCTCGGAAATCGTTCGTGAAAAGATCTTTCTCAATTACAAAAAAGAAGTGCCCTATAGCTGCGAGGTCGTGGTGACCGAATTCAAAGAGGAAGACGCGATCATACGCATAAGGGCGGAGATCTACGTGGAGCGAACCAGTCAGAAAGGTATATTGATCGGACACCGGGGGGAGATGCTCAAGAAAGTGGGCATCGAAGCTCGGAAGGACCTGGAAACATTTTTTCAAAAACAGATCCATTTGGAGACTTACGTCAAAGTGGAGAAGGATTGGCGAAAGAAGAAGAAGCAACTCAAAAAATTTGGTTACTTCAACTCCTAGTTCACTGTAGTTCAGTTGATTAGAACATTGCGCTCACTACTACATCTACGAGATATGCACCACCCATAAACAGGGATATCATCGCTCCAAAAGCAATCAGACACTTTGCGAAAAGTGCGAAGGCAGGAACGACGTTTTTCTGAAAGTACACGCTCGATTGATAGTAATGAGGGAAAGCATTGATCATCTTCATAGCTGATAATTTAGGTTTACATCAATATACCATACAAAGACCGCACCAAGTGCCTCCGTCGGCTCAGCGACCACAAAGTACTGATGAACCGGAATGCAGCGCAATGAAGTCGCCGACCCATGAGATCGGGCTACCTATCAGGTTGAAATTAGCTCATCAGATGTGCTTAGTTTTGCGTCTTCATTTTCATCAATACCCTTAGGTGGCCAATGGCGAACATCCTGGCGATAGTTGGTAGACCCAATGTGGGTAAATCTACCCTTTTCAATAGGCTCATCGAGAGCAAACAAGCGATCATGGACAACGAGCCAGGGGTGACGAGAGATCGTCACTATGGCTATAGTGAATGGAACGGCAGGCACTTCACAGTGATCGACACCGGCGGCTACGTGGAAGGATCAGAAGACCTTTTTGAAGAAGCCATTCGCAAGCAAGTGAAAGAAGCCTTGAAAGAAGCCAGTGCGATCCTGTTCATGGTCGATTGTGACACTGGGCTGCATGGCCTGGACCAAGACTTTGCCAATGTCTTGCGGGAAATTGATAAGCCGACTTTTGTGGTGGCCAACAAAGCGGACAATCCAGACCGTATGTTGGTGGCCAACGAATTTTACTCCTTAGGCTTAAGTGATGCTATCTATCCGATATCCAGCATGACGGGATCCGGCACGGGGGATCTGCTCGATCAAGTGACCCTGCACTTTGAGGAGCTCGATGAGGAGGACAGTGACCTTCCAAAAATCGCGATACTGGGTCGACCCAATGTCGGTAAGTCATCGTTTGTCAATGCCCTGTTGGGTGAAGAACGTAGCATCGTGACCGATGTAGCCGGAACCACCCGTGATGCCATCAATAGTAGGTACAATCTTTTTGGTAAAGACTTCTTACTCGTGGACACAGCGGGGATCCGCAAGAAGGCCAAAGTCAGAGAGGACATCGAATTCTACTCCGTGCTGAGGGCCATCCAGGCCCTACAAGACAGCGATGTATCCATCATCCTACTCGACGCCACGCGTGGGATAGAAGCGCAGGACCAAAACATCATTGCACTGGTCCATAAATACAGGCGCGGGGCGGTGATTCTCGTCAACAAGTGGGACCTTATTGAAAAAGAAACCAACACAGCAAAGGCTTTTCAAGAAACCATCAGAGAAAAGCTCGGCCCCATGCAACATATTCCTATCATTTTTGGAAGTGTACTGACCAAGCAGCGGATCTTTAAAGTCATCGAGACTGCGCTGGAGGTGTATCAAGACAAGCAAAAGAAAATCAGTACCTCCAAGCTGAATGATACCCTCCTGCCCGAAATCGATAGGTACCCCCCTCCGGCAGTTCGCGGCAAGTACATCAAGATCAAATACATCACACAACTGCCAACGCAGAATCCCACGTTTGCCTTTTTCTGTAACCACCCCAAGGACATCAAGGCGCCCTATGAAAGATTCCT
>JBCCXG010000917.1:0-2078 GCA_039191945.1 Bacteroidota bacterium | reverse complement strand
TGCCGAAAGCCTCCACGATTCCATCCCTGTCGATCGAGACATTTTTGGGAGATTCATCGGTAAGTGGCGTCTTCGCCTGACCATCTTCAAACCCGACGGAACTTCGCAAAATCATACAGGTGAATGGCATTTTTATCGGATTCTTCAAGGTAGAGCCATTCAAGACCTTTGGGTTATTCCTGGCCTGGATCCCAACGGAAACAATGAATTCCTAGAATACGGAACTACGGTAAGGAGCTACAATCCAAAAACGGGCAAGTGGAAAGCCGCCTGGACAGGCCCCATTCAAAACCAACTTTTTGTGTTTGACATTGAAGACGATGACCAAGGTATCACCTTGACGGAAGTTGGGAATCCTCATTTGAATATGAAGTGGAGCTTCTTTGATATCCATGAAGATGCTTTTCAATGGAAAAGCGAAATGCAGATCCGAGATACTGGTCAGTGGTTCGTCAATTATCACATGAAGCTTGATCGCGTCAAGGATTAAAGCCATTTCACTGTCGGAAGCGGTTCTGCTTGCTACATTATCCTCTTAGAGAACAGAAAGTCTCTTGATTTCACCTCCCCTCGCCAACAATAGATGAGAGAAATGTGAGTGGGAAAACGTATCTTGTCTCTGTGGGTGGCGGGAAATGAACATCCAGGAGCCGTCAACTGATTGATATAATACAAAGGCCTTGTCGTTAATAGGGAAAAATTACCAAATGGTAGGTACCAACGATCTCCCCTATGTTGACCAAAACCTTCTCCAAGATGCTCAGGAACTATCTAAAAGTCGCGGTCCGAAACCTACTCAAGAATAAGAGCCAACTATTGATCAATGCGCTAGGCATGGGGATCGCCATCGCTTGTTGCCTCACGGCGTACCTCTTTGTAGGCTACAATATTGAATTTGACAGCTTTCATTCTAAAGCCAAGACCCGAGACATCTATCGATTACATTCCCATGTAAAATCTGAAGGGCAAGACCCGCGTCAGGTCATCGGCGCTCCGTACGTCGTCGGGCCCATGGCTGCGCAGGATTTTTCGGGTATCAAGCGATACCTGCGTTATGCTTTAGATCAGGTAGGGGTTAGCTATGGAAGTAACTCATCTGAAGAAATCAAGTCATTTTATGAGAGTGTAGCATTCGCTGATAGTACTTTGTTTGACATGTTTGACTTTCCTCTAGCTTCCGGAAGTCATGAGGCTTTCAAGGACAAGTACAGCGTATTCATTGACCAAGAGCGAGCTTCAAAATACTTTGGGGAGGAGAACCCCATAGGGAAAACACTCACGCTTAGCTTCACCGGAGGGGTGGCAAAGCAGTTTACAGTTGCCGGAGTGGTGAAGGATATACCCCTAAATAGCTCTATTCACTTACCGATTGTTATTCGCTTTGAGATTTTTGAAGAAATACGGAATAAGGTCCTGCCTACATGGCAGGACTGGATGCTACCCGCCATCTTTTTTGATCTTGAGAGCCCTGATCGTACCGATCAGACGGCCGCGCTGTTTATGAAGTTTGCTCCGCTTCGAAATGAAGTGGTTCAGCAGGAGGAAGTTTTTGGATATTCTCTCGAACCCTTCCACTCCGCCTTGGATGCCGCCCAGGTGCAATGGTCTTTTCTAGGTATGCCGATTGACACGAGAGGAGTGTTTGTATTCGTTGCTTTGGCGGTTATGATCTTATTTGTAGGCTGTTTCAATCTGGCCAATACTTCTCTGGCGATGGCCGTCGGCCGGCTCAAGGAAATTGGACTACGACGAGTGAGCGGTGCTACTTCTAGACAAGTTATGACCCAATTCCTCCTGGAAACGTTGTTGATTGTCGTGCTTAGCACCGTAGTGGCCTGGCTGATTAGCCGAGCGATCGTACCGGAGTTTACAGCCATGTGGGGTATGCCATACGGGCTAGAGGATCTTAGTGGTCTCAATCTGATGCTTACCATATTGGTGCTCGTGCTTGTAGTGTCCGTCTTATCGGGACTGTTTCCCTCCTTACTGAGCGCAAGGGTGCAGACGGTGAACCTCCTCAAGGGCTATGCCAAAGTGCAGGGTTTCAACTTGTTCAGTCGCTCTCTTGTAGCCCTTCA
>JBCCXG010000916.1:0-2113 GCA_039191945.1 Bacteroidota bacterium | reverse complement strand
GACACGAAGAGGTCCGGTTCGTGAGACACCAACCTTGGGGAGACACGACCTGGGGGAGAAGGAGACATTGAACGTGGAACCTGCAACATGGAACGCTAAGCGCTAGAGCTGCCCGATCTTTGTTACCTTGCGTCGCTTCAGCCTCAGCAGCAATTTTAGAAACAACTGCGCCGTCATGTAGGCATCCCCCAGTGCGGAATGACGATTTTCAATATCAATGCTAAACTCCTGACAAAGTGCATCAAGCGAAAGGGTTTGTGTGCCGCCAACATTTCTCTCAAAGCGCACGGGATCGAGCCGCCTCATGAGGTGCCAGGTATCCACTGATTTGTTCTTCAAAGAAAACCCCTTGAATTGTCCGCCAATCATTTGATTGATCTTGCCTATATCAAAAGAAACGTGGTGACCCACGATCACCGCATTGCCAATGTAGTCGACGATGCTTTGCAGCTGTGCCTCCATCCTATCCGGACAGTCATGCGCCAGCTCTTCATGGATCTCCGAGTGCTTTTGCCCCTTGGCAACGCCCAATCGTAAATCCATCGCCTCACCAACTTCGATCCGTCGATTCATCACCTTCACCGCCCCAAAACTGATCACGGCATCTGAGCGTTCAAGGCCGGTGGTTTCGCAATCCAAACAACAAAAAGTGACTTCCTCTAATGGGGTATTGGAGGCATACTTGAAGGTAAGGTTACGGTAATCGCGTATCCAATCGGGTACCTCCTCCTTTCTGCGGGATGTGAACAAAGGCAGGTTCATCGGAAATAGGCCAGTTGAAAGCGCGTCTCCAGCATTTCCTGCAAGTCCTTGATCGGCGCAAAGGCGCTTTTGAGGATTTGCTTCTCTAACTTGGTCATGGACTCAATGTCGATAAAACGACCCGAATTCTTATTCTTCAAACCATACTTGGCGCGAATACGCATCATCATGTGATGGGCCTGCCCGGCAGAGTGGTACAACTCGCGGTTTTTCGAATCAATTTTCGCCAACCTTTTGAACCGATCCGAGGTATTCTGCACATCCACGATACGATACTGCAGCATCAGTACGCGAGCCATGTCCGAAAGGGGCATCATGCCTCTCTTTTTGATGTCAAACTGGTCCTCGTGCTTGCCGCTTTTCTCCACCAAAAACTTCTTGAAAAAGCTCAGCGGTGGCGGGTTCTGCAGGGCATTGGCCGCGAGGTGATTTAAGAATATATCGTTTTGATCAATAAGATCTATCAACGCGTGCTGAAGCTGAACGGCAAGAGACCGATCGCCATAGACCGGTCGGAAATCGAAGAAGATTGTGGAATTTAGCAAGGCCTGGGGATCAGGACTTTGGATCCACTGCCCAAAGCGCTGCCTCCAGCCATCAAGCGAGAGGTTATAAGATGGGTTTCGTGCCATGATCTCCGCAGGGCATTCTTCAAATCCACATTGCTCGAGCAGGTCATTGACATGCTTTGCTACTGACAACATGACCTCATGCGTACCCTCTGCTGTACCTTCGTAAAGCAGTGCGTTGTCCTGATCGGTCCGCAGGAGCTGTTCTTCCCGACCCTCACTCCCCAGACTCAGCCAACAGAAATTAATCGCCTGCGCTTTGGGTACTTGCTGAATGGCATACTGCACCGCCCGCTCAATCAATGCATCGTTGACCTCCGTAATGAAATTAGAGATCAACTCAATCGACAGTTCCTTCTCCAGGTAATCCGCCACGATGTCTTCGGCCTGGTCCCTCATCGCCGCCCATTGCTTTGGATCTTCCGCCTTGGCCAGTCGCCGAATCAATGCCGAGGGACTATTGTTTTGCGCCAGCATGATGTCATGATCGGAGACCATGCCGACCGCAGGACTCTCGTGGGTGCCATCCTCTGTGATCACCAGGTGGTGGGTCCGGGCTCGGATCATTTTGATGAGTACCTCCGAAAAAGAGAACTGCGATCCGATGGACTTGACGGGTGAGGACATAATCGAGGCGATCGGCTGGTCCACCGGTAGATGCTCCGCTACGACTTTGTTGCGAAAGTCAGTATCAGTTACAATCCCGATCGGTAGACCATCCTCCACGACAAGTATCGATCCCACGCGCCGTGCTTTCATCAATTTCGCGGCTTCACGGATTG
>JBCCXG010000915.1:0-2151 GCA_039191945.1 Bacteroidota bacterium | reverse complement strand
TCTGCTTTCCCTGAAAGCCGATCAATTGCATTCTGCAAGGTATAAGTAGGAATTTTTCCAGTCTTTTTCCTTGGTCCCTCCTGCCATTGTTCGTAATTTTATGTTACGGCAGGATTTTTTACTTCCAGCCTTACCCAAACCTGACCTCTACCATGAACAGAACTACGCTGTGCACCGTGGGATTATGTATCCTGCTGGTATCCCATTCACTCGCACAAAGCATCTCCCAAAAAGGATTTAGTTTTCAGGGCTACGCTCGTGATATTGATGGAAACGCGTTGGCCAGTTCCGCGGTCTCCGTTCGATTCTCTATCTACCCGGAAGGTGGGGCCGATGCCTTCCAAGAGGTGCACAATCTCAATACGGACGCGTTTGGCTTGTTCCAAGCCACCGTAGGCAGCATCAATACGGTAAGTTTCGGCAACCTCGAGTGGCACAAAAACAAATACTTCCTTCGGGTAGAAGTGCAAACCGGCAATAGTGGTTTTGTTGAAATCACCAATACCGAGTTACTCAGCGTACCCTACGCCCAAGCCTCCGAAAAGGCATCAGAAAACGGCGTGCCGCCTGGTAGCATCATGCCTTTTGCGGGCCAAAAGGGCAATATCCCACCCGGATGGCTGGCCTGCGATGGGACGGCGGTCAGTAGCAACGACTATCCTGATTTGTTTGCGGCCATCGGTACGTCATGGGGCGATGGCACTTCGGGCTCCGGTGGAGAAGATTTCAATGTTCCCGACCTTCGGGGCTATTTCTTAAGGGGCGTCAATGAGGGGACAGGACGTGACCCGGATGTCGGAGGGCGATCGGCGCTATTACCCGGAGGAAATACCGGGGATAACACCGGCAGTTATCAGGGAGATATGTACGAAAGCCATGCGCACTCGATCAATGATCCAGGTCACAATCACGACTATTCGGATCGACAACCGAATAACACCACCAGGGCCTGTGAGGCTTGCGTCAATAAGCTCAATCCCTATACCTCCGAGAGCGACCTCGGGCGTACCACTGGAAATCGGACAACAGGCATCACGATCAATGCATCAGGCGGGAATGAAACACGTCCGATGAACGCCTACGTCTGGTTCATCGTCAAATACTAATCGGTCTCATGGCGCTGTAAAACCACCGATCATGAAAAAAAGTCTCATCTTTCTTTTCTCGGCCTTTTCATTGATCAATGCCGTGCAAGCACAGCTTCAAACTGCTTATCAAATCGGTTATGTGGGAGGAAGAGCACAGGTTGGGAACAATGAAGTGATCGTGAGTGGCGGCATGGTCGGAGCTTCCTCCAATCAGGAGATCGACACCGACCAGTACATTATGACTGGGTTTCCCTATCCGGTTCAGTACTTCTCGCAAACATTTGACGAAGACCTTTTTGTATCCAAGGGCTATTTTCCCAACAGAGTAGAAGTGCGATGGAACATCTTGGCCTCTGAGTCATTGATCACGCGCTTCCTCGTCTACCGAAAGCCCGTGTCCAGTGATGGCGACAGCGTCTTGGTAGCGTCTCTCAGCCCCGATGAGTTCAACTACACCGATGAGTTTCTAGATCAAAATGTGCTGTACAAATACACCATCTTCGCCAAAGGTATCTCCGACGCACTACGATTGCCCTTTGTCAATTTTATCGAAGGCTCGGGATTCGCCTTCCCCGTCGGTACGGTCAGTGGCCGTGTCACCTTTGAGGGAGGTACAGCTGTAGAAGGAGTTGCGGTGGTAGCAGAGACCGACGGCAATGTCATAGGTCAACAAACGATCAGATTGGATGGAACCAATAGTCAGCTGCTGGTCCCGGTGGAGGCCGAGGATACAGAATTGGACTTGAGTGGCGGATTCACGTTGCAACTGTGGTCGCGGTATGTCCAAAATCAAGGGTCGCTCTTCAAAAAGAGTGACCAATACGAATTGACGTACGATGGCAATAACCTGGCCTTGACAGTGTCGGGAACCACACTTAACCTTCCCTTTGTCGCCCCCGTGGACTCCTTTTTCCACGTCTCGGCGGTGTACAATGACCAGGAAGACTATCTCGCACTTTATGCCCTGGTCAATGACGAACGGCTGGATTCAGCACGAATAGATTTCACGACACCCATCACCGAAAACCTCGACAACATCATTCTCGGAGAGGGCTATGACGGC
>JBCCXG010000914.1:0-2151 GCA_039191945.1 Bacteroidota bacterium | reverse complement strand
CCTGCACGCTAGTACAGCTGTTGACCATCAAAAGGCAGACAAGGATAAAGCTGGATAAACTACGCATTTCATTTGAGTTTTATAGTTTCATCAATGATGAGCAGCAAGGTAGCACATCTCCCGTTCTATCCCTGTTTCCAGCAAGTACTGATCACAAAAAAGCCCCGATTTAACACCGGGGCTTTTCAAAAAGTCAAAGGTCAAAAATCAGTTCCTTTATTCGTCCCTCAGGCCATCTGCCGGATTGGCCACCGCCGCCCGGAAAGATTGCATGCTTACTACACCCAGGCAAGTGACTAAGACGAGAAAGCCAGCCAATACGAGGATGTCCCAGATCCGAGGAATCTTGTACTCAAAATCAGCCAACCACTCTTCCATGAAGAAGTAGGCGATAGGAGAGGCTACAATCAAAGCGAGGACCACGAGTTTCAAGTAATCGACAGTCAGCAGTCTGATGATCACCTGCACCGATGCTCCCAGCACCTTTCTGATGGTCATTTCCTTGTAGCGCTGAGCTACTGTAAAGACCGATAGTCCAAATAATCCGAGACAGGCGACGATGACGCTAAATGTGGCAAAGATTAGTAGGAGGGTCTTGGTGCGCTCGACGCCTTCGTACATCATCTCATACCGGCGATCCAGGAAATCATAGCGGAAAAACTGGTTGGGCTTGAACTGATTCCATATGGTTTCAAGTTTGGCGATGCTGCCTGACATATCTTCCGTCGCGATCTTGACCGTAAGCATGTCACCAAAGCCACCTGGAGCTATCAATATAGGTCGGACCTCACTAACATTGAACTCTTGATAGTGAAAGTCCTTGACTACGCCTACGATCTTCCAAGGAATGAAATTTTCAACCTCGGAATTCAGTGGATCGTTGAGGCCAAGTTTCCGGACCATGGCCTCATTGATGACTGCCGATGTGGAGTCAGAGGCGCGATCGAGGTCGAAGGGCCTTCCCTCCACAAATTCGATCCCTAGCGTAGAAAAATAGTCGTCATCGGTGCGCCAAAACTGACCGCCTTGCCCTTTGTCAATGCCCCTTCTTCCCGCCTTCCAAAACTCATTGCCATTGCGGCGGGTCCCGGTTACGGGTAAGGAACTACTCACAGTTGCATTTTTTACCTCTGGTAGGTTCACAACTTCTTCCTTGAAGGTTTGCATTTGATCGCCCAATGAGTTGAAACCTTGGATGATCACCATTTGCTCTTTATCAAATCCTACATCCTTGGTCAAAATGTAGTCCATCTGGCGGTAGACGGAAATCGCCCCTGCGATGAGCATCGTGGAGATGATCAGCTGAAAGAGCACTAGGATGTTTCTCAGCCAGGCATTGGCTCTTTTTCCTTTGCTCCCGAGTCGCTCGCTGAGGGCGGCAATCGGCTCGAAAGAGGAGAGATAGAAGCTAGGATAGAGGCCGGAGAGCAAGCCGATTGCCAACGTGACTCCCAACAATAGAAGATAGAAGAGCGGTTCGCCGTAGGGGAAGACGAGCGTCTTCCCAGTGATGCTATTAAATAGCGGCATGCCTATCGAGGCCAGAATGGTGCCTAAAAACACGGCAATCACGGTAAGGACCATGGCCTCAATAAGGAATTGATAGATGATATCCTTGCGATGGGAACCCACCGCCTTACGTAGTCCGACTTCCTTGGCGCGACTCGCGCTATTGGCAGTGGACAAATTGATGAAGTTGATGCAGGCGAGCAGCAAAATGAAAACGGCGATTGCCGCAAAAGCCCATACGGTAGTGATATCGCTCACGGTCAGGAAGTCAAAAACCTGGGCCGAATACAAATGGATTTTGCTCACCTTTTGCATGACCAAAGTGTGGTGGGCTTTGATAAGCTCCAATCGCGGCTCTCCCTCCTGTTCAGCGTAAGTAACAAAGTATTGATCGTGAACCGACTTCAGTTTGGCCTCAAAAGCCGATTCGGCGTTTTCTTTGAGTTGAACATAAGTCGTATAGTTGTTGCAGCACCAGTTGGTTTGCTCTCCCGGCCAAAACTCCTTACCGGAGAGGGTGAAGAAAAAGTCAAATTCACTCAGGTGCGTCCCAAGCAGCGGCTCGAATACGCCGGTCACTTGATAAGGTTTTTCTTCGTTCTCGTTGAGGTAGAGCAGTTTACCGACCGGGTCTTGGCCGGG
>JBCCXG010000913.1:0-2161 GCA_039191945.1 Bacteroidota bacterium | reverse complement strand
GGGGAAGCCATTGTCACCATCCAGCCCAACGAGCCAGACCTGGCGGTGGAGATGTATGTCCGCGCGATGGATGTGCCCCTGATTCAGAGAGAAAGAAAGGTTCGAATCGAATTTGACGGGTGGCCCGCACTGCAGTTCTCCGGGTGGCCCAATGTGGCAGTGGGTACGTTTGGTGGTGTCGTACAGGTGATTGACCGAGTCAACGCACAAAATGGTTCTTTCCGAATCCTGGTGACGCCAGACCCTAACGATGAGCCCTGGCCACAGCAACTCAGATTGGGCTCGGCGACCAAGGGCTGGGTCATGCTCGACAACGTAAGAATATGGTACGAGATATGGCGACAGCTCAATGGATTCCCACCGAGTTTGTACGAAGAGCCCTCCGCTGATGAAAATAAGGATGGTCCTAAAAATAAAATCAAGGTCAAATGATGAAATACCTCTTGCTAGCCGTCCTTTGGGGGGTAGGGCATGGAGTCTTTTCGCAAAGTTCAAGTGACACCACGCAATTGCAGGCGCTGTCACTAGAGCGCTTTCTCGGATTGGTCTATGCCAATCACCCCGTGGTGCAGCAGGCGCGATTGCAGCCTAGATCAGCAGATGCGAAGCTGGTGGAGGCCAGGGGGCAATTTGATCCCAAGCTGGAAGGATCCTATGACCTGAAGCGATTCAAGGACACCGAATACTGGAATACACTCAACGCAGGCCTCAAATTTCAGACCTGGTTTCCGATCGATCCAAAAATAGAATTCGATCGAAACCAAGGAGAGTTTTTGAGCCCGGAACAGAGTATCCCCGAGGCCAATGCTTTCCGGCAACTGACCTATGGAGTTTCGCTGCCGGTCGGTCGTGGTTTGATCATTGATGAGCGGCGAAACGCTATGAAGCAAGCTCGTATTTACCAATCCATTGCCGTCACGGAGCAGAACAAGATGCTCAATAAGGTACTGCTCAAAGCGACCAAGCAGTACTTTGATTGGTATCGGACCTACCGGCAAGCGATCTTATTGCAGAATAGTGTTGAGATCGCGGAAGAGCTGTTTGATCGGGTTGTTTTGGATTACGGGTTTGGTGAAGCAGCCGTGGTCGATACGGTCCAGGCTTTGATTACCTATCAGACCCGGCAGGCCGACTATGAGAAAGCCAAATTTGAGTACCGCCTTAATCAGCTGATGATGTCTCAGCATTTGTGGTCGGAGGAGGGGGACCCGATGGAACTGCAGGACACAACCATCCCGGATACGACACTCAACTTTCGGGAGATGCCCACGGATGGCGAGATTCAGCAGTTTGTGCAATGGTCTTCTACTAATCATCCGGAGATCCGCAAACTGGCCTTCAAGCTGCAGCAGCTCGAGGTCGAACAGCAATGGAACCGAGAATCCATCAAACCACAAGTGGACGTAAGCTATGGGTTTATTGATGCACCCTTTTCGGGAGGAGGAGAGACCGTAGCGCCATCCTTTAGTGACAATTACAAGTTAGGTGTGGATGTGGCTTTTCCCATTTTTATGAGAAAGGCCCGCGGAAAACTGCAGCAGACACAGATCAAAATGGAGGGCACGAACTACGAGCTGGCGGATAAGCGGCTGGAAATCAAAAACGGTATCCTGGCTAAGTATGCGGAGACACAAATGTCCCGTAGGCTGTCCCAGCAGTTCTTCCTGATGGCTGAAAACTACCAACGACTGTTGGATGCCGAATTCATCGATTTAGAAGCAGGTGAGAGTAACCTTTTTGTGCTCAATATTCAACAGGATAAGCTCATCGATTCGCAGGTCAAGTACCTGGAAAACCTCGTCAAGTTTCACAAGAACAAAGCGGAATTGTACTTCGAAGTTGGTATACTCTTTAGTGAGGTAGAACAAGTGCTAGGTCTTGCCCAGACTGGCCAATAAGTACTTGGATACAGTACTGAAGAAGTAAGAAGGCCGGGGACTGTTCCTCGACCTTTTTATTTGTGCTCTCGGACCGCAAAGCCTCCCTTCACCTCATAATGGGGGCTCTTTTCCATTTGACTTTTTCATTCAAAACCGGTATATAGGATATAGCCTTGATGATTGCCTGTTTATTTTGCAGAATAATCATTGCAAACGTTTGTATTTTGTACTAAATTCATTAACCCGGCTGTCAAATGTCATGAATTCCGGATGGGGTGCAT
>JBCCXG010000912.1:0-2164 GCA_039191945.1 Bacteroidota bacterium | reverse complement strand
TGACATTACAAAATGAAAACAACAATTCGGCTGTTGACTTCAGCATAGAAGTCGAAAGTGCGTCCTCAACTGCCAGTGCAGTTGGGGTCACAACTAATCAACTGGCACGAATTGAGCCAAAGTTAAGAACAGCTGCCTACAATGGACCCGCCTACGATTTATTGAGTACTTCCTACTTTTTGGCTGGGGAAGAATCGGTGAATGCTGGTGTGCCTCAGTACGCCACAGGTTTCGAGGATTTTGCTCCTGGTGACATCGATGGACAACAAGGATGGGTTGGGCAGTTTGGCAATTGGACCATCGAGGGTTCGAATCCGTTTGAAGGGGCCCAGCATTTCAGAGGGCTTGCAGATGGCTTAGGCGCAACTCTTGCCGAGGCGCCCAGCGTTCCTTTTGGGACTGATCCGATTTCCTCTCTATCTGCTTACCTCAACATCCAAGGCACTGGAGTGTCTTGGCTGATACAACCGGGGTCACCAACGAACAATCTAATAACAACGAGGATCTTTTTTCAGCCCAATGGGGCCATAGAGGTGTTAGAAAATGACGGCGCTGGCGGAGTGATTTTGACTCCTACGGGTATCAACTATCCATCGGGTTATTTCCGATTGGACCTGGAAGTAGAGAGAAGTACGGCGATATTCACCTTATTCATCAATGGGGAAGAAGTTCTTACTGGACAGGGTTTTGAAGGCAACATTGAGTCGTTTGTGGTAAGCTCACAAATGGAACTTGCAGGCCCTACGTTTGATATGGATGGCGTGCAGATCACCGATGGTCCTGCACCTGAAGAAGAGGGAGCTTTTGTGATACCGGAAGTGGTCACTGGAACCATTCCCGCTGGAGGCTCCGTCGACATCAATTTGCTGTTTGATGCGGACCGAGCGTTCGGTCGTTACGAGTCTGAGCTGGTTATCACTTTCAATGATAATCCACTGATCCCACAACTAGTTGTTCCCGCGGCCCTGACGGTAGAAGGCCCTCCGGCGATCAGTGTTGAGCCTACCGTACTCCAGGAGACTTTGAATTTTGACGAAATTCGCTCTACTGCGATCGCATTGCAAAATACTGGCGGGGAGCCTGTCACTTTTGATCTCTCCGTTATCGGCAACGAGACGGGCGTGAGCACGACCGCCGGCGCACTCACGCTCACGGGAGAAGCGTTGGCGTTTAAGCGAGAGTACATTAGCTCGCCTCGGTACCGGAAAGATCAAGAACTGAGTCGGCCCCTGGTCAAGGACGAAGGACCCTTAGAGGTGAAAGTGGGCTTGCCATTCTTTACAGAAGACTTCGAGGGATCCTTTCCGCCATCCGGCTGGAGTGTTGTCGACAATGCAGGCAATGGTGTAGAATGGGTGGCTAATACCGTCTTTGGTGTCCCAAATTTCACCGGCAGTACTGGCAACGCCGCAATGGCGCTGAGTGATGCCTTCCAGTTTACGGATTTTGATACGGAGCTTATTACGCCAGTGATCGATATTGACGGGCTTGAATCCCTATCACTCGAGTATCGCATCAACTATCAAAATCTCGAAAACCTTGATTTCTTGAACGTGGACATCACCACGGATGGAGGCACGACGTGGACGACGATGCTGAGCTGGAATGAAGACCATGGAGGCTTCTTCGAGTTGCCTGGAGAAAGTGTGTCGATTGATCTGGAGCCGTTCGTAGAAGAGGCGACGCAGATACAAATTCGCTGGCACTACTTCGATCCTAATGCCGATGACTGGGCATGGTATGTACAGGTAGATGACGTGCAACTTTTGGCGGATACGGAAGTTTGGCTGGCAGTAACTCCTTCGAGCGGAGTGATCCCGGTAGGCGAGACCCTAGAGCTGGATGCCCTGTTTGACGCATCAGTGGTGGAGCCTGGTCAATATGTTGCTGGAGTGATCATCAATACCAACGCGGTCAATGCACCGCAGGTCGGCGTAGTAGCTGCCATGACGGAACTGGAGCCTGCTGTGATTGTCGTTGATCCTACCGAGATCGTGAAGGACCTCGTAACGGGGGATGTAGATTTTGAAATTGTGACGATCGAGAACCAGGGCGCCAGCGATCTGGATTTTCGCATCGAGGGCACCTTTGAAAATGTGGGAAGTAATCCTTTACTGACCTCTCAGGCCACACTGGAGCCTCAGAACGAGGTGGCCATTGAGGC
>JBCCXG010000911.1:0-2198 GCA_039191945.1 Bacteroidota bacterium | reverse complement strand
CAGCGTTGTCGAGATGAAGATGAACGGGGCTGGGTCTTGCGGCCTCGCCATCCGGCCCGATTTTGGTGGATTTAATCCGACCCAGATCGGCGGTTGAAATAGACTGACGCCTCAAACTGTCCGTAGTCGGTGAGTACGTGACCTTTTGCCGCTGTTTTCTGCTTCGTCCCAAAGGGCAGTTCTATAGGACCCGTGCCTCTGACATTTTGTACTATGTAGTCCTTGATTGTTTTCATGTGCACACCCAACTAAATGTTGTGGGGCCGAGCTAAAACAGCGATATCTTCTGTTCTACTACTCGCTGACGCAAATCTGCCACGGGTCCGGCCATCACCTCCTCGAAGAGCACCAAGAACTCGTCGGCTTTGGTGGAAGTCTGCTCAAAAATCACACGTTGATTGGGTGTGACCGGTACCAGGATATTATCCAGAAAAAAACCAACGGACTGGAAACGGCTCTCCAGCACGAATGGATCTCGATAGATACCTTGCTTTTTCGGATTCTGCACCATTGCCGTCAGCTCCTTCAGCCGCTGTATGATCTGCTTACAGCTCTCTTTCATCGATTGCGCTATTTCATCTTCCCGGTCCCCCAGCAGATCCCGTAACGTGTTGAGTCCAGCTTGCGTCTCGCGCACCTGGTCCATGGCGTCGGTCACGTCCTCCACCATGCCGTAATAGTCTTTGATGAGGGCGTCCTTTTCCCGCATCTGTTGATCCGTGACTTGCAGCCTGGGGTCAGAAATAACAGTTACTTCTGTCTCGGACGTGGCCTCACCATAGCTCACCGTCACTTGATAAGTTCCCGCAGGAATCGTCATGCCCGCTGAGGGTGGAGTCGGCTTCTCAGGTTGTTTTTTGCCGGGCATTCGAAGGCCATCACGTGTCAGGTCCCAATTGAATCGATTAACCCCCGCCACAGGTTTTTTGTAAAGTGTTCGGATGGCGGCTCCTGTCTGATCACTGATCTCAACTTTGACGCTGTCTTCTAGTGCGCTTTCTGCACCGCCTTCAGCCACTTCACGGAGATAGTACGTGAGTAGCGCACCGTACGGTCGGTTTTCCCCATTGTACAAGGCGTCGCCTACCTTGCCGTGCCGATAGCCGTGGGACTCCCCAACGATAGCGAGATAAGCCGGAGGTGTACCGAAAGCCACTAGGGATTGATCCAAAACCTGATTCGCTCCGTCAGTTGCCAGCTTCCTCAAAGGGCGGATGTCGTCCAGGATCCAGAAAGACCGGCCAAACGTGCCAATCACCAAATCGTGCTCCCTGGGATGGATCACCATATCCTGCGCAGGCATCGTCGGATAGCCCGATGTCCACTGATTCCACGTCACGCCTGCGTCGAAGCTCACATAAAGTCCGAACTCTGTCCCGCAAAACAACAGGTTAGGCTCGACTGGATCTTGCTCGAAAGAAAGTGCATAGCCTCGAACATCCTCACTTGAGACGATTCGTTTCCAGCTCTTGCCGAAGTCCGTGGTCTGGAATACGTAGGGCTCCCAGTTATTGCGTCGATGATCTTCATAGACGACAAATGCCTCCGAGGCCTTATGCTTGGAAGGGATGATGTGGGGAATCCAGGTATTGGTGGGTACGCCCTTCACATTGCCCGTCAGGTCCGCCCAGCCGTCGCCACCATTTTCTGTGACATGCAATTGGCCATCGTCCGTTCCTACCCAAATCACACCCTGTTGCAAGGGACTTGGTGCAATGCTGATGATCGTCGTGTGAAACTCTGCCCCCGTCACATCATAGCTCAACCCACCGGATTCCAGAAATTTTTGTTTCTCGGGATCATTGGTGGTCAGGTCAGGTGAAATGATCTCCCAACTGGCGCCGTAGTCACTGGTCTTGTGCAAGTACTGACTACCGTAGTAGATGGTCTTCTGATCGTGTGGATCAATGGCGATACCCGCATTCCAGTTGAACCGCAGGTATTCGTCCGAGGGGTGAGTAGGTTTGATTCGCTTCAGCTGGCCGGAAGGATAGTGATAGCGTACCAGATTACCCGCCTGCCCCATGGCATAGCCATACTCGTTGTCCAGCGGGTCGGGGATCATATCAAATCCGTCTCCCACACTTAGCCGTTGCCAATAGAGGTTGCGAATCCCTCCCTTGAACCAACTTTGGCTGGGTCCACGCCAGGAGCCATTGTCTTGCAAGCCTCCGTAGACATTGTACGGGATTTCGTTG
>JBCCXG010000910.1:0-2226 GCA_039191945.1 Bacteroidota bacterium | reverse complement strand
TTACGCATCTAGGTCATGTTCATCACAGCCCTGGACCTAGTTCCCGACGACAAGGAAAGCGCCCCAATAATAGGGCTCAGGGTATTTCTGCATCAACTCCAATTGCGCGGTCCGAAAAGCAACCGCCACTTCCTCTCCGGACTGGATCCACTGCTGATAGAAGGTAGACATCAGCTGTTGCGTAGCTGCATCATCCACTTTCCAAAGACTCATGATCAGTTTGTCCGCCCCTGCCACTTCAAAAGCACGCTGCAGGCCATAAACGCCCTCCCCAGAGCTAATGTCCCCTTGGCCGGTCTCGCAAGCCGAGAGTACGACCAAATCCGTATTATCCAGTTGCAGATTGGTCGCCTCATAGGCGGTGAGTGTACCATCTTCCTCTTCGGAAAAGGAGGTGGACTGCCCCACCGGTGAGGCCCCGGCCAACATCAGACCTGAGCGCAATAAAGGGTTATTTTTTGCGTAGTCGACCTGCACACCGAAGACGTTGCTCTTACTGGTCACGTCCTTCATAAAAAAGCCATGGGTAGCAATGTGAAGGACCTTCGGAGATGTAATGCGCTTGAGTGTCTCCTCGTTGGCCTCTTGCTGCGTTACGTCTGTCACCTGATATTTGCCAGCGACCAACGAGGATTTCACCTCCGCCAGCTCTTTTTGTGTACCAGGAAGCAAAGGGATCTTGTCCGACCCATAAGTGGGGAAACCCAAAAGAAATGCATCATTCGTGCCCTCAGATAAGTTCTTGGATGCTAATAAGTCTCTCGGGTTACCGATGGTACGGAAGTCTTTTGCCTCTATCAGGTAAGTCCCATCGGTATCCCGGAGCGTATGCATGTTGATCTGATTGTAAACACCATCGGGCGAGAAGAAAATCCTTGTGCGCCCCGCTAATTTGGCCTCCAATGGAGACCAGTACTTTGCGAATGAATACTCGTCAGCGAACTTGTTCTTGACAGCATTCTTGTAGTACTTATAGTATCGACCATCCAGTTCGTCACCGTTGTCCAGTAGGACCACATCAGGATTTTGGTCTTTGGTGAGTACCAAGGCCACGTATTGATAGGAGCCAGTGAAGGACCGATCAAACGAAGGTAGGTGCACCATTTCGACAATGGCCTCGCTAGCTCCCAGTTGGGAGGAAATGGCCTCGTAGTCTACCGATTTCGGCACCATCCCCTCAGCAAACGCCACTGAGGTCGCCGAAAGCTGCCGTTCGCTCTCATTCGCGGCACGTTCCAGAGAATCGAGGTTGATGTTTTGTTCGACCATTTCTTCCTTCGAAAAGGAGTAATAAATGGCCAATGTCCTTTTTTGATCTTGCCACTGCTTGTACAATTCAATCAGCTCCTCGTCGCCGCTAGCAAGTATGGTGTTCTTGATCTTCGTAGTGGTATTGAGGAGTAGCCCTTTCGTCGCCAATCGGAAGTTGATCATTTGCTCGAGCAAATCGTCCTGTGCTTGGTAGTGCTGAAGGGCAAAGTTGTAGTAGCGATAGAACCGGTTCTTTAATGTCTCCCAGTACTTCGTTTTCTCCACCTCACTCATGGGTGGAAAGAACTCATTCACAAAGGCCATGCTGTAGTCCATGACCTTATCGTAACTCGACGATGCCGCAGGAATCTCACCGGCAAGCCACTGCACGATCGCAAGGTCCTCAAGGCTCTGAACTGTGGAGGGATGCGCTTCACCCAAGATTACCTGCCTTTGATCATAAGCGCTCTTCAGGAGCGTCCGCGCCTCATCCAATCTACCCTCAGACCGGAGGAAATTGCCCAGATCAGCTTTGGCGGCCGCGGTAGCCGGATGTCGGTCACCAAACTTCTCGAAATAGATGCCCAAACTCTCCTTCAGCAGCGGCTCCACTTCTTCGGTTTGTCCTTTGACGAGGTACAAGGACGCCAGGTTATTTAGTAGATGCGCGTAGTCAGGATCTGACTTTCGATTGAGCTTTAGCCGGCTTGTTTGTAGATCGACCGCTTTGAGATAAGTAGCCTCCGCCTCATCCAGCGCACCGTTCTCTTGAAGCACCAGCGCCTTATTCGTCATCAATTGGACGTAGGTACCGGATTTTTCCCGGAGCTCCTTATCGGCAATCTGCAGGGAGGTGTTGATGTGGCTGAGTGCCTCGTCGCCCCGACCCAGGTGCTGATAAAAAATTCCAAGGTTATTGTTCGAAATCGCTAACGGCACAGACTCCACACCCTCAGCAGCTTGGGTCAACCGCAG
>JBCCXG010000909.1:0-2236 GCA_039191945.1 Bacteroidota bacterium | reverse complement strand
TAGGCCGGACGAGGCGCCTCCATTTCCTTCATCACCATCACCTCCTGCACGTTTTCCACGCTATCGACCAGTGCCCTTCGGGCCAGGTACAGTTGGTGCGTTTGCTACTGGTAGTTGGAGGAGTAGTTGGCGAGATAGTAGTCTCTCAGTGCTGAGCGTTCTGCTGCTGAAAGTTTCTCGACCGGTTTTGAGGTAATCTTTACCAGCGCGCTCCCGCCGACGATTTGCCTAATCTCCGGACCACTTAACGTTACATCGTAGACCATCAGCTCATCGATTAGAGCGCCGCCGATGCCTTTTCCCCGCCATCGTGCGCCAATCTGTAAACCAGGTTCGATCGGCTCTTCGTAGATCTGGTCTTCGAGGTAGTTGAAGACGATGTCTTTGTAGAGATTGTCAATTTCCACCTCCATCTCTTGTTCCTCGCCATCGAGGTATAGGCGCAATCCCCCAGCTGAGCTGGAGCCATCGTAGGTCATCATGAGGTGGATCCACCGATCGCACGGTACGTCCTGCGTTGTCCGTTCGATGATGGCATTGTCGGGCCAGGTGTGGGCCAGCATGACTTCGAGGCGATTGTTGCGCAGGTACAGATGGTACCCTCGGAAGCTATGGAGCCGAGACCCTTGGTTTTTGTGAAAAATGACGCCTTCATCGAGCGTCTTCGGGAGGTGGACCCAGAGCCCGATGCTGAAGCTTTGGTTGCGCTTGAAGATGCCAACGGGTTTGGTGTCAAGCCAGGCGTCACCGTCGAGCAACAAACCTTGACCCCGATAGGCTGCTTGATAGTTGGGGACCTCCTTCTTGGAGAATTGCCGATCCATCTTGGCCACCTGGCCTGATGGCACGTGATTTTGAAGGGTGCCGTCCAGGCGAAAGTGACCGACCAAGCCTCGTTGTGGTCGCTGGGCCACCAATTGTTGGTACGACCCTGCATCAATCCAGGCATTGGCCGCCGCTTCCTCTTTCACTTGCACGGCCTCGACGGCTTCGGATTTTTCTTCGATTTGTTCCTCCAGATAAGCAATGATGCTTTCCTGTTCTTCCGTTGGTAACATCAGCGTAGGTACGGGGGTGGCCATGTCCCAGGAAATCTGCCCCGTTTCGTTGATGTTATTGAAGAAACTATAGAGCTCGTAGAAGTCCTTCTGCGAGATGGGATCAAACTTATGGTCGTGACACCGCGCACAGGACAGGGTCATCGCCATCAGCCCTTGCCCGAGCACGGCGGTACGGTCCGCAACATACTCCACCCGGAACTCTTCATCGACAATACCGCCCTCCAGGTTTTGCGGGTGTAGCCGATTGAAGGCAGTGGCCAGGATCTGTTCGCGGGTCGGGTTCGGCGATAGGTCACCGGCAAGCTGCCAGGTCACGAACTCGTCGTAGGGCCGGTTTTCATTGAAAGATTCGATGACCCAGTCGCGCCAGGGGCTCATGTCACGGTAGCGATCCACCTGGTACCCGTGGGTGTCGGCATAGCGAGCCAGATCCAACCAGTCCATGGCCATTTTCTCTCCGTAGTGCGGAGAGTCGAGCAGCCGATCTACCTGCTGCTCATAGGCAGCCTCCGTTGTGTCACTTAAGAAGGCGTTGATCTCTTCTTCAGTAGGCGGCAGTCCGGTAAGGTCCAGGCTGACCCGACGCAGGAGTAGTTCTTGCGTGGCTTCCCTGGAAGGGGACATGCCCTGCTCTTGCAGTTTCGCAAAGACGAAGTGATCAATGGGGTTATGCGTAGGCCACGGCACTTCCGGGATGTCATGTGCTTTGGGTGGGGTAAAAGCCCAATGCGGTTGGTATTCGGCGCCTTGCTCGATCCATTTGATCAGCGTTGCTTTTTCCAAAGCAGACAGGGTCAGATTGGATTCGGGCGTCGGCATTTGATACGCTGGGTCCTCGGATACGATCCGATGAAAGACCTCGCTCTTGCGAAGATTACCTGGCGTCAATGCGAACTGGCCACTGGCAGGAAGTGGTTTGAAGGCGACCTCCTCCGAGTGTAATTGCAAGCCTCCCTTGATCTTCGCTTGATCCGGACCATGACAAGCAAAGCACTTGTCCGAGAGGATTGGCTTCACGTGAATATTGAAGTCCAGTTCCTGGGGCAGCTCCTCGTAGGCCGCTGCTATATCCTCGGGTAGTTGTGGCCCGCAGCCCACCAGCAGCAGCGTGAGGAAAACTGCAGAAAGGAGTCGGCGAACCGTGACGATATAGTGTGGTGACTTTCCCAAAGTAT
>JBCCXG010000908.1:0-2236 GCA_039191945.1 Bacteroidota bacterium | reverse complement strand
GGGACTCCTGGTTGGGGCCGTCTGGCCTACACAGACGAGCACAACGTCTTTCGCAGGTTCACGCTATTGGTAGTCGATGCTCACTATCTGGATCTCTTCCAGATCGATATGGCGGCAGGTCCAGGCCATTCCCTACAAGGAAGCCTCTGCCTGCCGCTATGTCAATCTGGAAGAGATCCAGATAGTGAGCATCGACTACCAATAGCGTGAACCTGCGAAAGACGTTGTGCTCATCTGTGTAGGCCAGACGGCCCCAACCAGGAGTCCCAAAGACATGCGTGCCCATGGCAATCTGTTTGACCTCAGGGTATTGCTCCAACTTACTTTTGAGGATTGCACCATTGCTCATGCTGGAGGTGATATAGTCAGATAGACCCTCTGATGCCGGATCAGCTACGAGCTGGGTAGCCAACTTCGCCTCGTAGTTGAAGCCCAGATCCTTGCTCATCAGAAAGTTGAGCTGGTCCCTCATGATGAGTGTCGAGGTGATCAGGAAGACGGTCACCGCGAATTGCACGACCATGATCGCTTTGCGAAAGAATAGCTTGCCCAACTGCTTCCTTTGTGTATGGAGTACCTCGATGGCCGCGCTTTTTGAGGTGAGGAATGCGGGATAAATACCGGCGATGAACCCGGCGAGCAAAGCAATCACCAAATGGTGTCCGTAAAAAATCCAGGGTATCTCGATCCCCAAGAGCTTGTTGAAGATAGGAACAAGCAGATAAGATGCGACGAAAGCGATCATCATAGCTACCAATGATAGTAGCGTGCTCTCTGTGAGGTGCTGAACCAGCAATTGGCCGCGATGGGCTCCGAGAGCCTTCCTGATTCCCACTGCCCTGGAGCGTTGCAATGACTGCCCGGTTGCAATGGAGGTATAGTTGATGCACGCGGCAAGAAGCACGAGCCACCCGATGGCAGCCAATATAAGGACATACTGGGGGTTGCTCACCGGCGCGTATCCCAAGGGTACGGAAGGGTCCAGGTGAATATCGGTCAAAGGTTGTAAGTCGATATTGTACTGATCCCTATCTATGGCCCTACCCCCATAGCTCGCATCTCCCATCTGACTAAGCACCACGTCTTGCATCTTTTCATTGACCTCGTTGATCGATGCACCGTCCTTTAGGAGCATGTAGGTCTCAGGAATGATACTGAACCAGGCAGAGTGAGCTCCGTCTCCGTAGATACTTCGGGTGTTTGCCGCGGAAATAGCAATGTCAAACTGGATGCTCGAGTTGGTAGGAATGTCCTTGATGATGCCATTGACTGTAAAGCGTCGCTTCTCTTCCCCGATTTGGATCGTGAATGACTGGCCCATGGCTTCTTCTTCTCCGAAATACTTTTTCGCGAATCGCTCCGACAAGATCACATCATCCAGCCGATTCAGGAGCCGCTCCGGCTGACCTTTCTTTACTTCAAAGTCAAATACTCGGAGGAAGTCTGCGCTTATTATCGCCACTTTTTCCGAGATACGATCCTGACCCTCACCAATGAGGTACGACTCTGGCATAAATTGTACGGCCGCTTCGACCTCCGGGAAGTGATCTTCCAGCAGGGACTCAAAGCGGAGAGGGGTCGTAGCGTTGAAAAAGACTTTACCTTCTCCGTAGTCTTCCCGCAACAGGGCACGGTATATTCTGTCCTTCCTCTGATGAAACTCGTCGAAGCTGCGCTCATGGGTGACATACTGACCGAGAAGCAGAAAGCTGAAAATACCGACGATGAGGCCCAGGAGGTTTATCGAGGTGTTGAACCCGTCGCTGGTCCATACACGCCAAGCGATCTTAATATTGCTGAAGAACATCGTATTCCTAGAGTTTTTGAGTTTTTGATTGCTTTTCAAAGCGGAAGGTCTTATCGATCGGACGACGAGCCACGCGTATTGTCTTCGCGCGATCGTGAGACCAGAGTGCCGGACACGTTGATGAAATATTTCCAGGAGATCACCTTCCAGGTCCTCGAGTAGTTCTGGATCGCAGAACCAATGCAGTAGTTTCGTTGCCCATTTGGGTGGGTGAGTCACTCGGGTGACCAGTTTACACCCGGAAGTTTTCCATATAACTTCAGGCGCAACTTCATGGTGTCGTCCAGTGCAGTCCGTCCTGAGGCAGTGAGCGTAAAAAACCGTTTTCGGCGTCCGCCTCTATTCGGAGTAGCCCCACCCATGACCGATTGAACATAACCCTTTTTCTCCAACCTTCTCAACACGGAATGAATGGCGGTAACATCCATC
>JBCCXG010000907.1:0-2239 GCA_039191945.1 Bacteroidota bacterium | reverse complement strand
GGCCATCCGAGTTCCGACCAGCGGTGAAGTATTTGGCAACTTCATTACGATCGCTCCCAACTTTGGTTTGACCGCTGAGCAGAGTAACAATTTGAATGTCGGGCTATTCTATCAGCACAATTTCTCGAAGGCACGTTTCGTCTCTTTCCAGATGGACTGGTTCCTCAGAGAACAAACGGACTTGATCCGTTTAGATGTCCCCCGAAATCCAAACGCCCCTGCCGTATTCATCAACGAGGCGAAAGTCGAGGCAAGTGGCATCGAAGCTGCGCTAAAGGCGACGCCTGTGAACAACTTGAATATCGACGTTAGCTTCACCTACCAAGACATCATCAACGCGGACGAAGGATCAACCGATTTCGAAGCGCCCATTCCCAATATTCCTACACTTTTCTACAATCTAGGAATGCGGTACCGGTTCAAAAGCCCACTTAATGCAAAGGATGAAATTGCCCTTTTCGGCTATTACAATCATGTGCAGGAGTTCAGCCTCATTTTCGAAGGCGGGATTCGCGTAGATGAGAATTTCATTCCCACGCAGAACGTAGTCGATGCGGGGCTTAGTTATCAGCTTTCCGACACCGGATTCACCTTTTCCTTGCAGGCGAATAACGTCACGAATTCGGAGCTGTTTGACAACTACCGTATACCGCGACCTGGACGAAATTATCGATTAAAAATTAGATATCTACTTAGATAAATCAGACAACGATGAAAACAATCAAGCTCTTCTTATGCCTTGCCTTTTTGGCATTGTTCATTTCTTGCGGTGACGATGATGATATAGATCCATCGGAGCAAAGACTGACAACAGGTTACCTCGTTTACGGAGCCAATGATGACGGTACGACCATCTTCGTACGCTATTTCGAGGACATCCCTTCTGGAACAGTGGACCTAACAGAGGGCCAGGCATTCCAGAACTTCTTCTTGATTGACGTGTATGATGGCGCCTTCTGGACCCAGCAAGTGGCCGGTGACAATGGCTTCTCCAAGATGGCAGTGAATGGTAATGGCGTGATCGTCGAGGAGGGTGTCATCCCGACAACCGGTGCCAACGCTTTTGTGCTTAGAATACGCGACAGCAATACAGGTATATTCATAGACCCTAATGATTTCACCCAGGTGAGGGTTTTTGACCCCTCAGACCTCAGCGTGACTGGAAATATTGACCTATCCGAGGCTCCGCTTTTCGAAGAGCGCGCAGAGTTAGGATTTGGCACCTCTTCAGCCGTCATCCGGGGAGATGATGTTTTTGTCTCGTACGCGCAGGGAGCGGGACCTTTGCTGGATAACTTTACGCTCATAAGGGGTAGCATCTCCAATGGAACACTGGGCAATCAGGTGAACTCAACGACCGGTCCGACCTTTACCTTCAATCCGCTCTATCGTCTCACTGACGAGCAGGGCAATCTCTACATTCACCATACCGGTAATCTAACGCCGGCGCCCGGTAGCAATATCGGTGGCGTTTTGAAGATACCTCCCGGATCCAATGAATTCGATCCTAGTTATGACTTCAGAGTGGTTGGAGATCCTGCGCTGCTCCTTCATTCTATGCGTGCATTTTCCTACTACCAAAATGGCATTGCTTACGCGCATGTTGGGCTAGAAACGCCTCAAGCCGTAGTGGATGTATTGGTCGCCGCAGGTGGGGTGCAGAACCTTTCCGATGAGCAGATTAACCAGATCTTATTTTTGTTGAACACCAGTGAAAATGCTGGAATAGTAGAGTTGGACCTCAACGCTCAAACCGTAAGAGAACTACCTGATATGCCTCGACTGAATCCATTTGCCGCTACGAATGCCTATTGGATAGATGATGTACCGTATTTTCCCATTGTGAATACGACAGAAAATGGGGTGTATAAGTATGATCCTGCGACGGATCAGACCAGTAAAGTATTTGATGTAACGGGGGCTACGGTCACGGCAATCGTTGATCTATCTGCTAATAATAATAGATAATAGCAGCTTTGAACACCAAATAGATACACTAGATGGGAAGGCTACCAAAGGGGCATCCGAAATATCGGGTGCCCTTTTCTTTTTTGCGACCCAGGCAAGCGGATGGCGACATCCGTCACCCCAAGGACATTTCGCGCACCTTCTCGATGAGCCACACAAAGAGGATCTGGCCGAATCGATTATAGCCTTCCTACACAACACAGAGACACTCACTAGTTGTAGCTATTTCCCTATCACTACAACTAGTAAGTCAGTATTTCACTAGGTTTAG
>JBCCXG010000906.1:0-2242 GCA_039191945.1 Bacteroidota bacterium | reverse complement strand
GCAGGTGGAGGAAATGGCCCATGGCTACGCCTTTCACTTTGAGGATGACCAACTCCTACTGCGTAGTCTGCTCGCCTATGTTGTGGCTGAGAGATCCTGTTGCCCGTTTTTCGAGCAGCAAGTAACCATCAAGCCCAATGGCACAGGAATTATTTGGCAGATCTCCGGCCAAGGTGAAATTAAAGGGTTTCTAAGGCAGACGTTGGAGCAGGTTGAGTTTCCTGACCGTTAAGTCAAAACCGAGCATGATGATGAAAAGCAGCCGGAGTGAAATTCTTAGTGTTTGCCTGCCGACCAGTCGCCCAGAAGGAGGACTATATCCCAAACTCGCTTGGGTACTGCACCCTTCCCCTCACACCCATCAAACCATCCTTGACCAGCTCAATCGCCAGACAGTTCTCCGCAGGCACTTCGAAGGGCATTTTGATCCCAAATTCAGTGGTCTGCCGGTAACCAAACCGTGGATAGTAGTCGGCATGCCCGAGCAATATAATGGACTGATGCCCCATGGCCTTTGCCATTTCGTGGGCGTGTTCGATAAGCCTACCTCCTATCCCCTGACCCTGAAAAGCTGGCAACACGGAAACGGGTGCCAGCGCCAACGAATCCGACTCCTTGGTCCCGTCTATGACCTTGATCTTCGTGAGTAGAATATGCCCGACGATCTTACCCTGATGCTCCGCCACAATGGATAACTCCGGAATAAAGGCATGCGACTTTCTCAATCGATCCACCAAATCTGGCTCTTCAGGATCGGGATTGGATTCCGTTCGAAAGGCGGCTTTCAGTACATGGAATACCGCGGAGTGATCTTCGCTTGCTTCTTGTCTTAGTTCGATGGTTGACGTTTTCATTGGATTTTCTATCGAATTGGTCAGTTAGGCGGTAAACTGGGTGTCAAGCTTCGGGCACGGCTCCAAATGAAGTCTGGTGTGCCGTGTTTTGCTAACAAATCGGTATAAATTACTAATCATCGGAAATGACAGAATGATCGAAGTCACTGAAGTTGTCACAAAAGGATCCAAATGCACCAAATAACTATACCGGGATGGTGGATAGTGTTTGCCGCCATCCTCATCGTTTTTTCTTGCGAAAAAGATGACAACATGGAAGCGCTCTCCTCGCAAGTGACCTCGGTCACCGAAACCCTCGATGGATTCGAGGTAGTAGCCAAAGGGCTCACCATTCCGTGGGCCATCGCCGTCATTGGCGAAAGTGAATACCTCATTTCTGAGCGGCTTGGGGCGCTTTATCATTATGAGGATGGGGTCATTGCTCCTCTTGATGATATGCCTCGCGTGGAGACAGTGTCCGATGGGTCCCTGACCTATGGGGGTATCATGGATGTGAGCTTACATCCCGACTTCGACAGCAATCGCTTGGTATATGTAGCATACGTCGGTACCGATTTCACGATGAAAGTGGCCCGGTTTGAGCTATTGGATAACCTAGCTGAAAATGTAAGCGTAATATTCAGTACCGATGCCTTTTCCATCGGCTCACGGATAGCCTGGCAAGATAAGGATCACTTTTTTGTGTCGCAGGGCAGCGGTGGCAATCCCTTTCCCGAACCTGGAGGACAAAACTTAAACTCAGACGTGGGTAAAATTCACCGCTTAACAAAAGACGGAGAAGTGCCTGAGGATAATCCCGTGTTTGATGGGTTCACAGGACCAAGCAGCATTTGGAGTTACGGACATCGAGACCCTCAAGGTCTTTATTTTGACCTGGATGCTCAGCGGTTGTATTCGAATGAGCATGGACCGCTCGGTGGTGATGAGCTCAACATCATTTTGAAAGGAGAAAACTACGGATGGCCGCTTTTTTCCAACGGTCTCAATTACGATGGCACTCCTGTTTCTGATATGACCGAGGCAGAAGCGGGTGAGATCTCGCAGTTGCCTATTATGGTTTGGACTCCCGCAATCGCACCCTCCTGTTTGGTGAAACTGGAGTCCAGTAGTTTTGAGGACTTGAATGGCTCCTTTTTGATAGGCGCGTTATCCCAGCAAAGCATCGTGAGCTATGATCTCGCGAATGGTACTTCTGAGCAGTTGTGGGAAGGTATTGGGAGAGTTCGGGACATCGCCCAGCTCCCCAGCGGAGACCTATTGGTCACCATCGACAAAAACAGTCCAAGAGCAGGTGATCCTGGCAGATTAGTCAAATTGACGAGGTGATGGGAGTCGCAGCCGCTTGGATTGATGTCGAAGTATATGCTAACCAAGTCGCCCTTACCCCT
>JBCCXG010000905.1:0-2253 GCA_039191945.1 Bacteroidota bacterium | reverse complement strand
GGGGGAACCCGCTTGCACGGGTGATGACAGCGGCACGGGTGATGACAGCGGCTCGGGCGATGACACAGGCACGTGCGATGACAGCGGCACGGGCGACGCCGGTGATACCCTCTTGACTTAAGGATGGAGGCTGCAATCATGGATCGGTAGCCACCCGCACAATGGACATGATACTCCTGCTCCTTGGAAAGCTCATCCATCGTGTCATTGATGAAGTCCAAGGGATAGTTCAGTGCATTCTCAATGTGCTCAGCGCTGTACTCTGACTCCTTACGAACGTCTACCACAGTCACTCCTCCCTTTTTCAGCTCAGCAGCTAATTCAGTCGCAGGTATGCTGATGACCGAGTCTGTCTCTTTGCCCTTGTTTTCCCATGCCTCGATACCACCCTCAAGGAAGCCCAGGGTATTGTCATAACCCACGCGCGAAAGCCTGGTGACCACCTCTTCCTCGCGCCCTTTAGGTGCCAGGAATATGATCGGCTGCTGCAGATCGGGAATCAATGCCCCCACCCATGGCGCAAAACTGCCGTCAATGCCTATGAAAATGGCATTAGGGATGTGACTTGCGGCAAAGGCTTTCGGAGAGCGCGTATCGAGCACCAATGCTCCTTCATGGTTGGCCATGCCTTCGAACGTCTCCACATCGAGAGGGACATTGCCCTTTGCCAGAATACTATCAAGGCCCTGGGCATTGGCTTTATTCATTGCTACATTCTGCGCGAAATACTGCGGAGGAGGAAGTAATCCATCCGTTACTTCCTTGACGAATTCTTCCTTGGTCATGTCAGCCCGCAGGGCGTAGTTGGTCTGCTTCTGATTGCCCAAAAGATCACTTGTCTCCTTGCTCATGTTTTTTCCGCAGGCTGAGCCCGCGCCGTGCGCTGGGTATACGATCACCTCGTCTGGCAAAGTCATCACTTTCGTCCTAAGGCTGTCATATAGTAATCCAGCAAGATCATCTTGCGTCATGGCACCCTTTTGGGCCAGATCGGGGCGACCAACATCCCCAATGAAAAGGGTATCTCCGCTAAAAATCGCATGCTCCTTCCTTTGCTCATCGAGCAACAAATAAGTAGAGCTCTCCAACGTATGACCCGGCGTGTGCAAGACCCTGATGGTTAGCTTCCCGATGGTAAATTCTTCGCCATCTTTCGCCTCGAGAAAATCGAAGTTGGCCTTGGCCCCGGGACCATAAATGATCCTGGCCCCAGTCTTAGCTGCCAAATCAACGTGACCGGAAACAAAGTCCGCATGGAAATGCGTTTCGAAGATGTATTTGATCTTGGACCCCTCCTTTTCCGCCTTCTGTAGGTACGGTGCAGACTCCCTGAGTGGGTCAATGATTGCCGCCTCGCCTTCGCTCTCAATGTAGTAAGCTCCCTGCGCTAGGCATCCCGTATATATCTGTTCTATCTTCATCGTATCTTCTTTTGTACCAATCGTAATGTCTTAAGCAAATAACGGATATCTCTGGGTCCACAACGTAACAAATGTTACACCGTCAGGATTCCTCGGGGGGATCCTGATAATAACTGTGCATTTTCCTGCGAAAATAGAAAAAGTTGACTACGCCAGCGATGAATGTCAAAACGCTAATTCCTAAAAGGAAAAATCCCATGAATCGAATGTCCTGTAAGATCTTCACGTTCAGCAGCGCCACACCCGACACCACTAGGTAAAGGCTGGTCCGGACGAAAGAGAGCAGCGTGCGCTGATTAGCCAATTTGGTCCTGTCCAGGGCGAGATAGTCTCTGAGTATCATCTTTGGTTCGGATTGACGCATGAGTCAGGGTTCATTGGTTTGTAAGGCGTATTGATTATCGGGCGATGCACCGGATTGTCTTTTTTCGATGGCTCCTACGGCGTCTGCCGTCGACGTAAAGAAGTTAGTTGCACCGATCTTTTCCACCAGACCATTGCGATGGAGCACATCCCGAACGGGTCCTTTTACAGCAGAGAAGACCAGCTGGATTTTTTGGCTTTCAAAGTCTGCGACCAAGTGGTGGAGCATATGAACTGCACTGGAGTCGAGTGCATTAATGGCTTCTGCGCTGATGAGGAAGTGGCGTAGCTGCGGTTTGGTGCTTACGAGTCGGTCCACTTCTTCGCGAAAATGATTGATGTTGGCAAAAAAGAGCTGGGCGTCGAAACGCAGGATAGCCACTTGTTCATCGATCTCCACCTGCGGAAACCGTTTGACATTCCTGAAGATGTCCGTGCCCGGGATACGGCCGAGCACAGCCATGTGCGG
>JBCCXG010000904.1:0-2314 GCA_039191945.1 Bacteroidota bacterium | reverse complement strand
GACGGGATCCAATTGTTTCATCTCCAGAGAGATCCCTACGAGATGCACAACCTTGCAGAAATGGAACCCTCCCTTGTCGCTGAGCTGCATGGTTACCTGACAGCCTTTGCCACAGAGGTGAATGCGACAGTGAGCCCAGCACCTTGATGATAGCCGTTGACTAGGGCATTTTGAGGTTCTATTGATGACGCTCACCACATCTTGAAATAGTTCACTTTTTACCGATTCATTTTGTTTAACTTTTTAAATCCCTCAATATAATCGATGGTTAATGATGATCTTTGCAATCGTTTCCGCGAACTGTTTTGGAGATTTGAAAAGTTGATAAATCGCTTGGAGGTTATCTGAAGTTTATTGCTATATTACAAATTGAGAATAGTGTAATAGTAACACTAAACCTTAACCAATAAATGTATGAAGTTGAATTTTTTACCTAAGCGAGGGGCGTGGTCTCGACTATCATTTTTGATGGCCACGATGCTTTTAGCAGTCAATTTTTCTTACGCGCAGGATGCGAGGGTCACTGGAAACGTCAAGGACGAGACAGGGGTCAGCCTGCCGGGAGCAACGGTTCTTGTAAAAGGAACTACGAATGGTGTGGTGACGGATATCGATGGTAACTACTCCATCTCAGCTCCGTCAGATGGCACGCTTGTTTTTTCATTTGTGGGATACGACGCACAAGAGCAGGGGATCAATAATCGAACTAGTATTGATGTGTCCCTGGCGCCTTCAGTGCAGGCTTTGGAAGAGCTTGTCGTTGTAGGATACGGCGAGCAAAAGAAGGTCACTGTAACAGGTGCTGTTGCTCAGCTACAAGGCAAGGAACTTGTTAAGTCACCTGCGGTGGACATTACCAACTCGCTGGCTGGACGTCTGCCGGGTTTGGTGGTGATTCAAGAGAGTGGTGAGCCGGGGAACGACGGTGCGAACATTACCATCCGGGGCACTAATACGTTCGGCAACAGTGATCCGCTGATTGTGATTGATGGTGTACCAGAGCGAGATGGTGGATTGGGAAGGTTGAGCCCTCAAGACATTGAGTCAATTTCAGTGTTGAAAGATGCTTCTGCGGCCATTTATGGTGCACGTGCTGCAAACGGGGCAATCATCATCACAACGAAACGCGGTCAAAGTGGTCAGGCAAACATTCGCTTTGACTTTAATCAAGGTTGGAGCCAACCTACAGCGACCCCAGATTTGTCAAGTGCCACTCAGTATGGTACATTGATGAACGAGTTGCAAATCTATAATCAGGTGTCTGATCCCAATGAGTGGGGTGCTGCTTGGGATGCATTTCAAGCCAATGGAGCTTATACCACTTCGGATGATCGTTTGGTAAATGCACCTTTCTCACCGGAATTTTTCGATGCGCATGCAGCAGGTGGCGATCCCTGGAGATATCCCGACACGGATTGGTTCGGCGATACCTTTAAGAATTGGGCGCCTCAGTCTCGATACAACTTACAATTTGACGGTGGTTCTGAGAAGTTGAGGTATTTGGTGTCCATGGGCTATGTGGATCAGGACGCGATCTACGAGAATTCGGCCACCTTCTACAAGCAGTACAGCTTCCGAACCAATTTGGACTGGCAAGCGAATGATTACATCAAAGCGAATGCCGGTGTCGTCCTGCGACGCGAAGATCGAAACTTTCCTACTGAAGATGCAGGGGCTATTTTCCGAATGCTCATGAGAGGCCGTCCTAATGAACCAGCGGTTTGGCCTACGGGTGAGCCTGGTCCAGACATTGAAAACGGTCAAAACCCGGTAGCCATTACTACGAATGCTACAGGATACGATCGCCGACCCACTGACTATGTGCAAACCAACGCCTCAATCACTTTTGATCAGCCTTGGATTGAAGGTCTTTCATTGACACTAAGTGGTGCCGTTGATTATGCAAGTGAGCGACGCAAAGAATGGAGTACACCTTGGGAACTTTACTTCTGGGATGGTATTTCCTTTAGAGACGATGGAACCACGCCTTTGCTTGAAGCTTCTGTGGAGTCGAATTTTACCGATCCAAGGCAGGTGAAAGGAAATTTCGACGGAACGCGCTGAAGAATTCCATATCGAAATCTTCTCGAGTAACACCGAGCATACCTCCCACGGTATGAGCGCCAAATGTGCGACTGTAATTCATGATTGCGGTCATGTTGGTATTGAGTCGCGTTTCGCTTTCTTGGAAAAGCCTCGGATCGGTAAAATTCGACTCCACAGAAGCTTCAAGCAACGGCGTGGTTCCATCGTCCCTAAAGGAAATACCATCCCAGAAGTACAGTTCCCAAGGTGTACTCCATTCTTTGCGTCG
>JBCCXG010000903.1:0-2316 GCA_039191945.1 Bacteroidota bacterium | reverse complement strand
GGTACTGACTCCACATGTGAGGTTGATTGACAATTTCAATCCGCTCCGTTTAGATTTCCTCCAAGGGTCATGAGGTACTTAATTACAATAATCCTCTCATGTTTGACATTTTCATTGATAAGTCAGGATATCAGCAAAGAAGATGTTGGGAAGGCTATTAATATTGAGTCATTAGAGCACCCCTACCTCTTGTTTGACAACAATGGTAAGGAGGAGATAATTAAGCGGATCGAGACAGACGAAGAAGGTGAGGCCATTTACCGAAGGTTGATGGCTAACGTCAACATGCTGCTGTACAAGCCTGTTGATCCGAGTATTCCAGAACGATCTACACATGTAAGGGCCGGGTGGACAGAGGAGGATCGTGAAAGAAAATACGCCAGAAAGCTTAACGCTTACACCCAGCACGCTACGGAATTAGCTTTTGCCTATCAACTGACAGGCGATGAGCTTTATGCGAAGAAAGCCTACGCTTTTGCAGAGGTAGTGTGTCAGATGCCATTTTGGAATCATCAGGCGCACGAGTTTGATATCATCTACAGTCGGGTCTGGCCGTGGAATGTCGCAGACGACCAAGTCAACTTCAGTGTTGACATTGGTAGTGCCACAAAAGGGCAGCAAATTGGGTGGGTCTATGACTGGATCTATGATGTCTTGACCAAAGAACAGCGCGACCGTATCAAAGGGGCACTGCTCGAAAAAGTAATAACACCTGTGCGCGGAGATTACGATTTTCACTGGTGGGCTACCTCCTATCGCTGCAACTGGACAGGTGTATGCAACGGCGGTATTGGTATGTCGGCGATGGCATTGATCAAGGATTACCCACAGCTGTCGGATGTGATAGCCGAGTCATACAACAGGATCAACAGAATGATGAACGAGCTCGGTGTGGATGGTGGCTGGCAAGAAGGAGGAGGCTATTGGAGGTATGGTATGGATCGTTCTTTGCTCTTTGCACATGCGTTGAACAATATTACTGATCGCCGTTTTGACCTTTTTCAAAACCAGAAGTTTCAATCTAATCCTGCGACGTTTCCGATCGATTTATACGTTCCACCCAACAAGGCCGTAGACTTTGGGGATTCTAATAGCCGCACAATAGGGGGAACTGATTTTTTCAACTTGATCACTAGCGAAACCAAAAGCCCGGAAGTTGCATGGTATAGGAGCGAAATTCTTAATGACGGCCGTTCTTTTCTGGATCTGATTTTTCCAAGACCTGAAGTAGCACCAAAGGAGCCAACAACTACATCCATTCACTTTAGATCGATAGATTGGTGGGTAATGCGGAGTGACTTTACAAGTACAGACAACTTTGTCCTGGCCGGCAAAGCTGGCAAAAACGACGATCCTCATCATGGACACTTGGATATTGGCCATTTTAGTTTGTACTGGCAAGGCCAGGATTTCCTGAAAGATTCTGGTAAGCCATATTATGACGAGGAGTACTTCGATGAATATCGCTGGCAATATCCTCAAGCCCAGAGTGGCGGACACAATACAATACTTGTGAACGGTGAAGAGCAAATCCCTGGTAAGTTAAAAGACCAACCTTTCAATTATAATATTGGAGGTGAGGTACTGACGTTTAGCACTTCTGATGAGCGAGATTATGTATTGATGGATCCTACTGATGCCTACCCCAAAGAGGAGCTCAAATCATGGAAAAGGCATGTTCTATTGGAAAAGCCTAACATGGCTTTCTTGGTAGATGAGGTAGCCACCGTTGATAAAAATGCCAAGGTAGAAGTAAGGTTTCATAGTGGCGTGGAGGCGGAGCATTTTGAAAAATACACTCTGCTCAAAGGAGAACACGGCTCAATCGCGATGATACCCATCTCAGAAAGCAACGCCAGTATTGTTTCCGGTAGGCATGCTTATCAGCCAGTACACGGCCAAAAGAGATTTGAATGGCTCCCCTACTTCGATATCGAGATAAATACAACCACAGGCAACACGACAATAGCTACGCTGATCGTACCAGTGGCAGATTCATCCGAGGTAGAAAAAATCATGGCGTCAATTATGCTAGAACACACATCAGAAGGCTTCGCCACCGCTGGCGCGATCGACCAGTCGAACTTCCACGACTACAAGGTCGCCCGCATGTACGACGCCCCGCGAGAGATCACCTGCGAGATCGTCGAGTCGGACGCCCTGCCCGGCGGCGTCGGCGAAACCGGCGTACCGCCGTTCGCTCCGGCACTGTGCAACGCCATCTTCGCAGCAACCGGACACCGCATCCGCAAGCTGCCCCTCTCGAAGGCGAACCTGCGCTGGAGCTGAGTGGGGGATGGGCACTGTGTGCGTGGT
>JBCCXG010000902.1:0-2326 GCA_039191945.1 Bacteroidota bacterium | reverse complement strand
TTTCGAACCAAGACTGGCACAGGAGATCGCACAGGCTGGCCGCAAGAGGCGCGTCAAAAGGGATCAAATCGTCATGAATCCAGGCGAAAAGGCCATTGAAATGCCCTTTGTGCTCAGTGGTTTGTTGCGAGTGGTTCGGCATGATAGCAAGGGTAAAGAAATCTTCCTTTACTATCTGGAGGGAGGTGATACATGTGCTATGTCTCTTACCTGTTGCATGGAGGGTAAGCCGTCCGAGTTTTCCGTTTCCGCCGAGGAGGATTCCGCACTTTGGATGATTCCAATGGGTTACTTAGATGGTTGGGTACAGCGGTATCGATCATTTCGGCAGTTCGTGTTTTCTTCCTACCAAGCCCGATTTGATGAACTATTGGAGACCATTGACGACGTTGCCTTTTTGAAGATGGATGAGCGGCTGTACAAGTATCTGCTCGACAAGAAGCAGGCGACAGGCTCTTATGTCATCAACCGCACACACGAGCAGATCGCGAAGGAACTAAATACTTCCAGAGTAGTGGTAAGCCGACTATTGAAGCAGCTGGAAAAGCAGGAGAAGATTGAGCAATACCGCAATCGGATAGAGATATTGTAACAATGGTTACCTCGCTAGGAGCCTTTTCATGACATCTTTGCAGTGGAAATGAGGATGAATTGGTAAAAAAGTATTTCCCCATTTTGGAGTGGCTGCCGAGCTACGGCAGGGAAGAGTTTGCGGGTGATTGGGCTGCAGGGCTGACTGTCGGCGTCATGCTCATCCCCCAAGGCATGGCCTATGCCATGCTCGCTGGGCTTCCGCCGATCTATGGGCTCTATGCAGCTACCGTTCCTTTAATCATGTACGCCATCTTTGGGACATCCCGCCAATTGGCCGTCGGCCCCGTAGCATTGGTCTCTCTCCTCACGGCCAGCGGCGTGGGGCAGTTCGCAGAAGTGGGTAGCGAGGAGTTCATCGCATTGACCTTACTATTATCCATGCTGGTGGGGTTGATACGTTTTGGCATGGGGCTATTTCGTCTGGGGTTTTTGGTCAATTTCCTTTCACATCCCGTCATTTCGGGATTCACTTCGGCAGCTGCCTTGATCATCGGCCTCAACCAACTCAAACACCTTCTGGGTCTTGATATTCCCCGAAGCAATCAAGTCCACCGCATCTTGATCGATGCCATAGGCAGCCTTCAGGCGGTCCATTGGCCGACCTTAATACTCGGCCTTGGAGGCATTCTGATCATCACACAATCTAAGAAATTACACAGATCCATTCCTGGCGCTTTGATCGCGGTCGTCTTTGGTATCCTGATCGTCTATGGTTTCGATCTGCATGAGGCTGGGGTCAGTATCGTTGGGACAGTACCGAGTGGCTTGCCAGGATTTGAGGTGCCTCGTTGGAGTTGGTCTGATGCCAAGGCCTTGTTTCCCATTGCACTTACCATTAGCCTTATCGGCTTTGTGGAGTCCATCGCCATCGCACGCTCCATACAACTCAAGCACAGGAACTACGAGATTGATTCAAATCAGGAATTGATTGGCCTGGGGATGGCCAATATCGCCGGCGCCTTTTTCCAGTCCTTCCCTACAACAGGTGGATTCAGCCGAAGTGCCGTGAACGATCAGGCAGGGGCCAAGACCGGTATGGCATCACTCATCAGCGCCAGCCTCATGGTGTTGACGTTATTGTTTCTCACCCCCCTCTTCTACTACCTGCCCAATGCGCTATTGGCCTCGGTCATAATGGTAGCAGTATTTGGGCTGATAGATTGGAGAGAGGCCTGGCATCTATGGCGCCATGATCGACGTGATTTTATTATGCTGACTGTGACTTTTGTTGCGACTTTGGCGGGTGGGATTCAGGAGGGCATCCTTTTGGGGCTTGTGCTCTCGCTGGGACTCGTGATCTATCGGAGCTCCGATCCGCACATGGCCGTGCTCGGCCGTATCCCGGGCACAGATATTTTCAGGAATGTCAAACGGTTTCCGCAGGTGGAGATCGATGAACAGGTGGCTATCCTGCGTTTCGACGCCCAGCTCTTTTTTGCCAATATCAATCATTTTCGCGAAGAAGTGGACCGACTCGTGAGGACCAAACCTCAGCTGCGACATTTCCTGATCAGCGCAGAAGCCATCAATGCACTGGACTCCAGTGCCGTCCACATGCTCCATCAGTTGGTCGAAGACTTTGAAAGCCAACAAATCCAGCTGGTCTTCTCTGCAGTAAAAGGACCAGTTCGGGATGTGTTCCATCGCAATGGCCTGGTGGAAAGGATCGGTGCAAGTAACTTCTTTACCTCGACGGCAGACGCCGTAGGGGCCATCGAAAAAAGACAATCCG
>JBCCXG010000901.1:0-2341 GCA_039191945.1 Bacteroidota bacterium | reverse complement strand
GAATGAAGTATGACCGCGACCAGCGCTTGGCGGCAGTTGTCAAAATTGATTTTCTAAACACTATCGTTTAATAAATAAATGTGCTAGTTTTGTTCTAAACACTAACGTTTAGAAAAAGGACTTGTAGATGCCAAAAGTCGTTGCGGAAAAAGTTGATTGGGTAAAGCTAGGTTTTGAACTGTTTGCCAGGCATGGAGAAGCCGGGATCATTGTAGACAAGATGGTGCAGGTATTGAAGTGCAACCGATCGAGTTTCTATTGGCACTTTCATTCCAAAACCGAATTCATCAAAGCCATTGTCGCCTTCTGGATTGACATTGACACCGAGCAGATCATCGTTCTCACCAACAAGTCGGGATCTCCAACAGAAAAATTCACATCATTGATCCAAGCGGTTTTTCGGGAGGATCCTCAAATGGATTTTGTATTTCACATCAAGCGGTATGCTCTTAAAGACAAGTCCGTGCAAAAGCAGATCGATGAGGTAGACACGCGAAGGATCAACTACACGGCTTCCCTACTGGAAGACCTTGGCTACACCCAAGAGGACGCCGTACTCAAGTCCAGCATTTTTTACAAATACTTGATTGGTCATCACGAGATGATCAGGTACAAAAAGCAGCCCAAGAATTACGTAGATCAGGTCTTGAAAGAAATCGAACAGTTCATAGCGCACTGACTGTCCAGGCATCGGGAGCTTCATTCTCAATTAGAAAACTCAATGAATATATGACACCCATTCAATACACCATCCAGGTGGACTTATCCGCCTCCAAAGAGAGCATCTGGCAGGCCATTACCCAATTCGACGCATACCCGAAGTGGAACACCGTCCTAAGTATGGCCGGAAATGATTCCCTGGAAATTGGAAAGAAGTTCCACGTCACGATTTACGGGGGCAAGACGGACTCGAAGTTCACAGCAACGACCCTATCCAGCAAGGCCGATGAATCATTCGCGGCTCAGCAGAAGATCGTTGGCAAGTGGTTCTTCTCTGCGACCCACCATTTCATCATAGAGGCGTCCGGTGAAGGGGCGAGGTTCATTCAACACTGGGAGTTGACGGGGATCATCAGCAGAGTATTCAGGAAGGACATCTTCAAACAATTAGAGTTGTTCAAGCGGATGAATCACGAGCTGAAAATGTACCTGGAGCCCTCTCGGACTAGATGAAGAAGATAGTGGTTTACTTCCCCTTCATGCTAGTGACGCTTTTCGTGGGCGCTTGCCAGCAGCATCAGGGTTTTTCAACTCTGGAGAGGACAGAAAATCTTTATCGGGTCTATGCTGAGCGCTCAGACTTCGAGCGATTCCTGGACTTTTACGCTGACGAGATGGTGCTGGAAGACCCTATCCTAGGTCAAAGGATTGTGGGTCGGGAGGCATTTAGAGACTTCTTTGATTGGCCCAATCCCAGCTTTCGAAAATTGCAGGAAGAGGCTTTGATTGTTGATAAGATCATGGTCGATGGTCGTGAGTCGGTGGTCATCGGACATTTCACTCCTTTCCAATGGGCGGAATCCACGATCGAGTCCATGCATTTCACAACCCTACTGGTCTTTGATCAGCAAGGGAAGATCATCAAGCAGACGGACTGGATCAATTACCCCAATAACCTACTCAACTACGAGACGCGAAAGAACTCTAATGCATGGATAGTGCAATAAGCTCGGCTTCATTTGATTTTTGCGGCCGAGTACTGATCCAGGAACAACCTCGCATCGCCATGCGTCCTCAAAATGGAAGCCGGGCACGTGGGACTGATCTCGCCGTACAAAGCGTCGTCCACGGCTTCTGCCTTGCGCGTGTCTGGGACCACGCAACTGATGGTTTGGCTAGCCATAATGGTCGGGATCGTGAGTGTCAGCGCCTCCTTGGGTACGTCCAGTAAGGTCGGAAACCACCCCTCACCCAGCTGCTGTTGCCGACATGGCTCGTCAAGTTCGACCAACTTTACGCGCTTTGGGTCATCAAAGTCAGCTACTGGCGGATCATTGAAGGCAATGTGCCCGTTTTCACCGATGCCGATGCAGGCGATATCAATGGGGTGTCGTTCGAGTGCCGTGGCGTACCGAGTCATTTCGGCTTCGATGTCCTCGGCGTCTCCTTCGAGAAAAAAAACCTGTTGGGGCTTCGCCTCATCAAGAATGCGATCCTTGAGGTACTTTCGAAAACTGGCAGGGTGGGTGGCTGGTAGGGCCTTGTACTCGTCAAGGTGGAAGACCACTATTTTTTGCCAGTCGATGGGGCGTTGTTTCAGTGCGTCCAAAAATGGAAACTGCGAGGCGCCTGTTGCCAAGATCATATGTGCTACTCCCTTTTGGACGATGGCGCTCTTTAG
>JBCCXG010000900.1:0-2350 GCA_039191945.1 Bacteroidota bacterium | reverse complement strand
CCGAGTTCGCGGAAGGTCAACCTCTTGGCCGTCGCGAGTTTATCAGGCTATCTACCGGTGCTACCATAGTGCTGGGGCTTGGAGCGAGTGGATGGGGAGTCACCGAAATCATCGCTGGCAAGGACGAAGCCGAAACCTGGCACAAGTCAGTTTGTAGATACTGTGGCACGGGCTGCGGGGTTATGCTGGGCATGAAGAAAGGAGGCATCGTCCGAGTGAGAGGCGATCTTGAAGCCCACAATAAGGGCGTGATCTGCATCAAAGGCGCGACACTCACCGAACTCAACCAACTACCCAATCGGCTTGAAACCCCCAAGATTCGACGCAATGGACAGCTAGAGGAGGCAACCTGGGATGAGGCGATGTCACTGGTCGCAGAGAAGTTTCGGGACAGCATCTCATCTCATGGGCCGGATAGTGTGGCGTACTACGGCTCGGGTCAGCTTTTTATTGAAGAATCGTACACTGCAAACAAGCTATTCAAGGCAGGCATTGGTACCAACAATGTAGATGGCAACCCTCGCCTATGCATGGCGAGTGCGGCGGTCGGATACACGCAGACATTTGGTAAGGACGAGCCACCCGGCTGCTACGAAGACATCGATCATGCCAACCTGTTCTTTCTCGTGGGGGCCAACATGTACGAGTGCCACCCTCCCCTTTGGGAGCGGATCATGATTAGGCAAAAGGCCAACCCAAAAGTGAAGATCATTGTCGTAGACCCGCGCCGAACCGCCACGGCGCAAAGAGCCGATATGCATCTGCCCGTGAAGCCGGGAACAGATTTACTCTTATTGAATGCTATCGCCTACGAGATCATCTCCAACAACTGGGTGGATCAGCAAATGATCGATGAGCATATTGGCTTCTCCGATGGTCAGCAAGCCGTTTCTTATGAAGACTATCGTGCCTTCCTCGCAGACTATGCACCCGAATTGGTGGCCGAGCAACTGGGTTTGACTATCCAGCAGATCAAGGATGTGGCCTATCAGTTCGCGTCCTCAGGAGCTACCATGTCCCTCTGGACGATGGGCGTGAACCAACGTATCCAAGGCGTCTTCCTCAACAACTGCCTGAATAGCTTGCACCTGCTCACTGGAAACATCTGCAAACCAGGGGCCACACCCCTATCGCTAACCGGTCAAAGCAACGCCTGTGGAGGTGTCCGCGATACCGGTTCGCTCTCCCACCTACTACCCAATGGTCGCCTAGTCGCCAATGCCCAGCACCGCGCAGAGATGGAGGAGATTTGGAACGTACCGACTGGACGCATCAGCGCAACACCGGGCTACGATGCCGTCAACCTATTCAGAGCCATGGGAGAGGAAAAAGTGAAGGCCGCGTTGGTGATGTGTACCAACCCGGCGCAGTCTTTACCCAATCTCGATGCTGCACTCGCTGCAATGAAAAAGTGCTTTCTGGTGGTCGCAGAGATCTTTGAAGACACGGAAACCGCCAAGCAGGCAGATGTCTTGCTCCCCGCAGCCCTCTGGGTCGAAAAGCAAGGAGTCTACGGTCAATCCGAACGCCGTTACCAACTGATCGAAAAGCTCCTCGATCCTCCTGGAGAAGCTCGAAGTGACCTTCAAATCCTCGTGGACCTCGCTGAGCGTTTAGGGCATGGCGACTTCATCTCAAGCAAAACGACGGATGACGTGTGGAACGAGTACCGCAAAGTCTCCGCCAACAGTTACTACAACTTTCAAGGGATGACCCTGGATCGACTCAAGAAGGAGCGAGGACTACTGTGGCCCTGCCCCACCGAGGACCACCCGGGTACTAAGCGCCGATACATGACGGGTGACCCGTATATAGAGGAAGGACGCACCATCCATTTTTATGGAAAAAAAGACGGGCGTGCCACAGTATTCCTCCGTCCGTACGTTTCGAGCAAAGAACAACTGACGGAAGATAAACCGCTAGTGTTGACGACTGGACGAGTGGTGGAACAATGGCACACGGGCACCATGACCAACAGGATACCAGAACTCTCTTCGGGATCCGGCAAAGCCGAGCTGGTGATGAATCCGTACGACGCGTCAAAGTTGGGACTCGCTACCGGAGATCAAATTGAAGTAACCAGTGCCTTTGGTACGCTATCAGGAACCGTTCGACTTTCTGATGAAGAATCAGTCGGGGTGATCTTCGCCGCCTTTTACGATCCAGACTTCTTGATTAACAAGGTCGTCGCCGATCACTACGATCCGGTTTCCAAGGAGCCAGCCTACAAAGTCACGGCCGTCAGCGTCAGAAAAATGAATCCCGCCAACCAAGACGTACAACCGCTATGATCACGACGAAAGTAGAGCTGGTACAAGTGCTGGGTGTGCTGATCTTCCTGATCGAGCTG
>JBCCXG010000899.1:0-2352 GCA_039191945.1 Bacteroidota bacterium | reverse complement strand
CTCAAAAGATGCCTGCACGACGGCTGCCTTTTCCAGCTGAGGCCTCCAACTCGGGTAAAATAAGGAGCCCGAGAAATCTATCGTGTAGGCCACGTCCATGATGATGGGATAGCTCTGGTCGTCCACTGAGATGTATTTTGCGCGGCCATCAGTGATCAAACTGCCACCATCCATGCCATAGTCATCGAAGTCCTTAAGCCTATAGGACTCAATCTCCTTCCCATTGATATCAGTGACCTTGGCCTCTGCTTTCACAATCTTTCGGAAATCATTGTAATGTAACAGCACGTTATTGTATCGGCTGGCCTGCCGGTTGAGAATCACCGCCTTGTAAGTCCGCGTGAACCGAGAACGATCTATCGAGAAGATCTCAAAGACGGTTTTGTCCTCGAGTACCACTTCGTTTGCCCCACTCATCAAGCTATCCGGGACCAGAGGAAGTTGGGCCAATGCTGCCCCTTGTAAGGCCATACAAACGATAAAAAACAGCGCTCTCATCGATCAGATCTTCTTAAGAACAATCATCTCATTGTTTTTGTCCACAGCCATTTGAAAGTACTGCTTCAGGTAAGGATAGTCAATACTTCCAAAATCCAGCTGACTCAGAAAGAAAGAACTGGAAACGGTGATCTTGTTCCCATTTTGTTGTATTGAATACACAAAGCGACCTCCATTGTCAGGAAGGCCAATCACTGCAGGCTTGGGCATTTCGACCACCTCGTAACCTTCCGGCACGGTCACGTAGGCAATGACTCGACGAGAGAGCTGGTAGGCAAAATCAATGGGTGACTGCCTTTCTTCTCTTTTGAATTGATTTTTGAGGAATACTTCCGCCTGGACAGGCTTCAGGTAAATCAAATCAGGATCGTCCAATTCCGAAGTGCACGACGCAGACCACTTCACACTAGAGGCCTCATCTTTCACTTGTACTTCGGTCACCTCGTCGGCAAAGTACGACATGACTTTTTCCTGATATTGTTCCTCCCCGTCCCCGACCAGTTGGGACCGCTCGAACAGGGCGTCGTAGCCATCGTACTTAGATTGATGTTTGACGACTAGATTATCATCCACGATGGCAAATTCCGAGGTCAGACTTATTGCACCTCGTACCTTTTCCTTTAGGTTAACCCAAGTACCGCCTTCCTCGCGGGCCATCCATCCGTTTCCATTTAGGCACCTAACGGGCAAAATACCAAAGGGCAGAGACCCTGTATTGGAAGCATCGGAAAAATAGACCTTGTCGTCAAGCATCACCGCGCCCACAACATAGTTGAAATCCTCGTAATTGGGGTAGACAGGGTGCGGAATACCGTGGCCTCTCGTACTGACCAATACTGGATACGCTTCCAGACCTGCAGCTCTCCAGGCTGCGACGAGGGACAGGTTGATGTCTGCCACGTTGCCTGAGGCATCGTTGTATGCTTTGCGGCCAGCATTGGCACTGGTATAGGAGGTGACCCCATTGTAGGCAAAATGGTCTCTGATCCAGGTATAAAGCGCTTCGGCTTTTGCCATGGGCTCCCCGTTCAAAGTAGCTACCTTGTCCTTCGCAAAACCACCTTTTTCGAGGGCTCCCCCAACGGCCTAAGACTCCATGTGTTATTTGTTGAATACTTCATAGGATGAAGCGACCGGGTTGAACTTTCCACCTGGCATCTGAAAAGACATCAACTGAAACTCCAAGCGAGCAGGCAAATTAGGACGATTGTTCATGAAGGGCTCATCGACGAGTGCTGGGACATTCCGCGCGGCAGATCTCGTCCATTTGCTATCAGAATCAAGGATAGAAGTCCGGCGCTCAGGGTTCTGGCCGGCCCGCGGTAGAGTCTCCCAATGATATGTGAACTGCTCACCGGTATTTTTCACCTCTCGGTCAAGGGTAAGAATGGAGCCAACCTGGCTCTCACGGTAATTGAAGAACTCCGGTATGCGGTAGTCAAATTCTGAGAATCGCGTGGGCATGTCTTCCTGGAAATGCCATTCGTACAGGTTGGTAATGTAATTGGAGTTGATGGTGTACTTATATTCTATGACCGAACCCTCCTTGACATTGGGCATCGTGAAAGAAACCTTGACCCGATAATCGCTGAGTCGTTTGGCGAATATCTCTTTGTTCTCGAGTTTCGTTTTCTCCATTTTACCCTCTAATAGGTTGTAGGTCGCTCCCCGCAGGCCAGCATAGGCTTCCCTTTTCGAACCGTGCACCGGATCGTACAACACCAAGGTCACATTGGCTTTGTCCTTGCCGTCGGTGTCGAAGATCTTGACTCTTTTGACAATATCAATCTTGTAGCCCCAACCCTTGTCATCGGAGTAAAAGAAGGTAAGGGAGCCGGTGTGTCCCAAAACCAT
>JBCCXG010000898.1:0-2364 GCA_039191945.1 Bacteroidota bacterium | reverse complement strand
GAACAAAGGTCGGGTTGAGTACCTAATCACCGGTATTATGGTACGATTCACAGTGAGTCAGGTTGGGTCGGTGATAAGTAGGACGGTCAGGTGCTAGCTCGGCGTCGTGGAGTGCAGCATGCCTAATCCGTCAAACCTATGAAATGCAAAAAGCCATTCTGCGATCCTAAGTAGATGCTTGGCGGACCTTCGCCAATGGTTCCTACTTTTACCTCCGACAAAAGATTAAGAGTTTCGGGCCTGGGTGTCACACAGATCCCACAGAAATAGTCTAATCCAATAGAGAGACAATACTCAGAATGGGGAAAGCCTTAAATGATCAAATTGGACAAGCGCTTGCAGGAGACAAAAGTGCTTTAGAGGGGATCGTGGAGGAGGTCAAAGACCTTATTTACAACCTCTCACTCAAGATGCTACTTTTTCCAGAAGATGCCGAAGATGCAACACAGGAGATATTGATTAAGATGATCACCCACCTCAGTACTTTTCAGGGTAAGAGTTCTTTCAAAACCTGGGTATACAGTGTGGCGAGCAACTATCTCCTCACAGAAAAATCAAAGAAGTCCTACCAGGCCAAGCGAATGTCATTTGACGAATACGCACAGCAAATTGACACGGGCCAATCTGAAAAAGTCTTGCATACAGATAACGAGGGTGAGATTAACCTGCTGGAAGAAGAGGTAAAGGTGAGTTGTACACACGGATTGTTGCATTGTCTAAATCCCACCAATCGGCTGATTTATATTCTTGGCGATGTGCTGGGCTTTAACAGTTTGGAGGCTGCCGAGATCTTGGAGATCACTCCGGCGAGCTTCCGAAAGCAATTGTCCCGTTCGCGCGAAAAAGTGAGAAACTTCCTCACCGCAAAGTGCGGATTGGTCCATACCGATAACCCCTGTCGGTGTAAACGAAAGATTGACTTCCTGATTGATCAGCAGATGATTGATCCTATGGCTTTGAGGTTTGCTCAGCATACCAATCGAAGCCTCGACGTAATGCACAAGATCGATTCGTTGGACAAGACCTTAAGCGTATTCAGGTCGGTTCCCGCTGTAGGAGCTCCCGAGGAATTATTGAGAGAAGTAAGGGCAGTGATAAAATCAACCACATTCTAAATGATGAATAAAGTAGTAGAAAAGTACGTGTCCGTGTGGAACTCCAATGACTCGTCAAGCTTGGAAGACATCTTCGACAAAGCGTCAAAGTTTTGGGACACGACACAGGAGGGTGGTGCGATCGAGGTCTTGACCGGCTCCATCGCGAGTACGCACGAAGCATTTTCTGATGTTTCATTTCACATCATTTCTTTAAGCGTCGCAGACGAAAATAAATTCTTCTTGGAGTGGCAAATGACCGGTGTCAACACGGGAGTGTTTTTCGGCCATCCGGCCACTGGTAAGCGCATTGAAATACGCGGACTGGACGCCATAAGCCTTAAGTCCGACAAGATTGCGGAGATCAAGAGCTTCTACGATAGCGGTATGTTTAGCCAGCAACTAGGCATCTTATGAAGAAAGTAGGAATTCCCGAGAAGATGCAAAAGTTCTATGGATTTGGAACTATGTTGCATCCAGACGAGGAAATGGTTGGGGCCATGATCGGGCAGATTCCCGAGGGCAAAGTGGCCACCATCAACTCCCTGTGTGAAAGGTTGGCCATGGACCATGATACGAACGTGACTTGTCCAATGAGGACCAGCAACATTGTGAAGGCGATGATGCAAATAGCTGGTGATGCCAGTGCATCCATTCCTTCTTGGAGGGTCATTCGCAAAAATCACCTTTTGATCAACTCGCCAGTTACTGCCCAGTGCGCTGAAAAACTTCAGAAGGAAGGAATTCAAGTGCATCAAAACAGCAAAGGCGAGTTCAAGGTGCAGGGTGCCAGCGATCGGCTGTTCATTTTTCCTTAATCGGTGATTGCCGCGACTGCCGCCGAGGGCCATTCCTCTATCTAATTCATGAAATCCTTGATGGCCGCGACGGCTTCCGACGTTTTTTCTTCCTGTACGAAGTGACCACTGGTGAACTTCTTGATTTCAGCATGAGGCAGCCGGGCGATCCATTTGTCCAAATAATCCGTCGTGATGAAGGCATCTCTAGTCCCCCAAAGGATCAACCAGTCCTTTTTTGATAGGGCGTCGAGCTGTTCCCATTGCAATTGGTACCAGTCCGAGGAGCCGACCAGTGCTTTTCCCAAGTCCAACAAAGGCAACCTGGATGCTTTGCTCGAGAAGGGTTGAAGGTAGTGCTTGTGCACCTCCTTGGATAGGTTTTTCTTATCCGAGAAGCCCTTTTTGAGTAGCACCTTGGGAGAGAAATTCATATTGAGGTACAAAAACCTGCCCAATGCGCTATTGAGCAT
>JBCCXG010000897.1:0-2377 GCA_039191945.1 Bacteroidota bacterium | reverse complement strand
TGAGGAGGTCAAGGCGCTTGTCGAAAAGGCTTCTGAACTTGCTCCGCTCTGCTACCTGGCCAATTCGGCAGGCTTGCAAACCTATGGGACGGTGGAATCCACTACCGAGGAGCTTTGGGATCGGACCATGAACATCAACCTGAAGAGTATGTACCTCACCGCGCACCACGCCATCCCTCACTTGCGCAAAAACGGCGGCGGCGCCGTGGTGAACATCAGCTCTATCCAGGGGATCCGCTCTCAGAAAAACGTCTCCGCCTATGCGACCTCCAAGGCTGGCGCGATCGCACTGACCCGATGTATGGGACTGGACTACGCCGAGGAAAACATCCGCGTGAATTGCATCTGCCCCGGATCGGTGGACACCCCCTTGTTGCGCTTTGGCGCGCAGGAACACGGACCGGTGGAGGAGGTGCTGCAATCATGGGGACAACAGCATCCCATCGGCCGGATCGGTACACCGGAAGAGATTGCCAAACTGGCGATATTTCTGATGAGCCCTGACGCGTCGTTCATCGTGGGTCAATCTATCGTGGCAGATGGTGGACTTGGAAGCATCATCCTTTAGCTACTAGTTCGGAACTGGGTGCTCCTGCCCTGCATCAACAAGAGTAAGTATCACCTCGATCTCTTTGTCGCAATGGATATCTACGTACTTCGTCTCAGGATACCGGTGCCCCTCGAAACCAATGCCCGTGTTATGTCTTTTGGTAGCTCCCCCGTAGCGAAGTTGGCCGGTACTGATACGATCAAAGGAACCCTGCTGGATCCTCGCCCGTAGCGAACTCCCATTCGGTCCGGTGATCAAGAAACCGTCTTCAAGGACTTCTACCTCATTGAACTCCGGTGTATTCATTCGCCAGACTTTGCCATTGGAGGATTGGTCGTGAACAACAACCACAGCGGGGGCCCGCGCAATGGATGAATCGTAACTCACCGTAAACGTCCGGACATGGTCCTCTACCCCCGTGCAACTCCCCGATCCTATTGCCGTGTAGGTACGTCCCTGAGATTCTGTCCCAAGCCATTCCCCAACTGATTTATCGTGCCGCTGGTCTGTGGTCGGCACGTCCGGGAAGAACCCGGTCTGCCCCGCCACATATGCGGTCCGTCCGGCCCCAACTGCCCAAACGTTGCCCAATCCCAACAATCGAAAGGACTGGTTGTCACTCCCCTGGTGCCCCCGGCGATTGGCCATCACACTGTAAGCGGCCACCACATCATGCTCATCCTGGTACCGGTTCCTGGCTACCAAGACACCCTGGTTGGGATCTAAGAAATGTAGCCAATCGTCTGGCATGGAATTCTCTGGATGAGTCGTCGTGTACAGGATATTTGGGAACGCGCCATCACTTGTCACTTCCCACGTCTTTTTCGGTCGGAACATCTCATTGACTCTCGCCACCGGCCCTGCTATGCTGTCCGGAAATAGTCGCATGGCGTAGGGCATTAGCATCGAGTTATTGTTCGGATTGTCGTCCGAGAAGTCGGGTTTCAATCCCACACTTTGGTGACTGCTCAAGGCCACTGACGCGACCATCCACGCTTTGTAGGCTTTGAGCAGACGATCATAGTACGGGAAGCGGCTGATCGGATAACTCGAGGTATTGCTCCAAGCGGCCAGCGCTGGCATGACGAAAGACCAGCCGTAAAGGAAATACCCAAGGCTCTCGACATTCCAACCGTCGGGATGAAGGTTCGCCAAGGCAAAGTCGTTGACGCGTTTCTGGGCATTCCACCGTAGGGGATTGATGGGGTTCTCTTTCGGCGGGTGACCTTCGTAGTCGTCCCAAAGGATCGAGGCAAAGAGTACCGCCCCATACCGAACGCCGTTCCAGTTGCTCGCCATGTCATAGTTCGCCGACCGGCCCATGTTCGCAGAAAGGGTAAAGATGGCATCATACACCGCAAGACTGAATCGCTTCCGAAAGTCCAATGGCCAGGCGTCATAGCAGTAATCGTAGGCCATCATCGCATTGCGAAGCATCAGCCCTTTGGTTAATCCCCGGCCCAGGCGGTTTTTGAAAACCAATTCGTCCTCGAGGAGCAACTCGGTGTAGCCCATGGCGCTTTCGGCCCATTGGGTGTCGCCGGTTAGGAGGTATAGCTGAGCGCTTAAAGCTGCCATTTCAGCTGCCGGATATTCCCAGCCTTTGACGGACGGCTCCCATTCGCCAGCAGCTTTCAGTTGCTGAAACTGCCTCTCCATTCCCTTCATCATGGACAGAAAAGGCTCCGTCTTTACCTTTTCCCGCAAGGCAGGAATCTCGTCCCTGGTGATTAGACCCCGGGGATGGTTAAAGTCCTGTGCGACAACGGCCACCGAAAGCAAGGGACCGACAAGCAGCCATAGCACGACATCCCTCATGGCATCAAG
>JBCCXG010000896.1:0-2380 GCA_039191945.1 Bacteroidota bacterium | reverse complement strand
GGAAAAATCCTTGCCACTTATTTCGCTGAGCGGCTGGTGTAATACTTGCACTGACAGGGCGGCTAAGAGCATCGACAATCCGACCAAGAGTGAACTCTCCACCAAATGCTGTTGGGTAATGTGCCATTTGGTGGCTCCGTAAACCCGGCGTACACTAGCGCCACGCAACCTAGAGAATGCCCTGGCGGTGGTCAAGTTGATGTAGTTGATTAGGCCGATCACCAGAATGGACAGGGCCACGGCCGCAAGGATCAACAAGTCGGTGAAGCTACCACGGACGGGCAGCTCAAACTCCTTGTTGGAATGGAGATAGATGCTGGACAGCGGCTCCACCTGGGGATTGTACTTGGCAGACAACCAGTCGCCATGGTGCCGGTCCAGAAACTCCTTCAACCGGACCTTCATATCTGCTGGATCCAGCGGTTGGTTGGCCAGGACGTAACTGTAGAGAAAATGAACCGACCAGTTCTCAAAAGCGTGAGGATTGGGGTTGTTGGCAATGACCCGCTCGTAGGGCAAGACAAAATCAAACTGCAATTGGGACTGTGCGGGTGGCTCGATGACTCCTGCAACTGCGAAGGATTCAGCGTCCCCAAAAAGATTGATTTCAATCATTTGATCGAGCACCTCTATGGTACCAAAGTACTTTTCTGCCAGCGCAGGGGTGATAAGAACCGTGTTCGGACTGGTGAGCGCGGTAGCAGCATCGCCCGACACCAGGGGAAAACTAAACACATTGAAGAATGAAGTATCTGCCACAATGCCCCTAGGCTCCGAGAACAGTTGGTCATCCACCTGGAAAATCGCGGAAATCGGCAGCACACGTGCAATGTCCTCGATCTCTGAGAACTCCTCTACCAATGACTCCGCCCAGGGATAGGGAGTGACCGCAAATTGTCTTCCGGAATTTTCCTCGAAGATCCTGTAGATGTGATCCTTGTGCTCATGAAAGTCGTCGTACGAAAACTCATCCCGGATGTACAGGCAAAGGACCAAACAACTGAAAAATGAAAGCATCAATCCGCCCACGTTGATGATCATGTAAAATCGTTCCTTGCGGAAAGTCCTCAGGGCAGTGAGCAGGTAATTCTTGAGCATTATTGAAACTATTTGCTCGGTTTCAACGAAGAATGGGTAGCTCTCGACGTTGAATAAGATGAAATGAAGTACCAATTAGGATGAAAATTTTTCAACTATGGAATTGAGACATTTGAGATTGCTCGATGCGGTAGCAGAGGAAGGCAGCCTGACCAAAGTAGTAGACCGCCTGCATGTGTCTGCGAGCGCCCTGAGCCATCAACTCAAAGAGGTGGAGAATGAATTGGGTTTACCCTTGTTTCATCGTGTAAACAAAAAGTTGATTTTGACTGACGCGGGTAGGGTCCTGCTCAGGTCAGCCAAATCCGTGCTGAGAGAGCTGGACAAAGCGAGTACGGATCTGAAACACCTTAGGGAGGGTAGTTCGGGAACGATCAGAATCGCCACTGAATGCTACACTTGCTATCATTGGCTTCCTGGGGTCGCAAAGTCCTTTGCTCAATCGTACCCATCCGTTGACATCTCTATCCACCCGGAATTTACGGGTAGCCCAATTAAATCCCTCTTGGACGGCCAGGTCGATGCGGTGATCACTAGCATACCAGAAGATCACCCCAACATTGAGTATTGTGAACTCTTTAGGGATGAGCAGTTAGCGGTCGTCGCCCAGGACCATCCCTGGGCTGAGAAAACGCATGTGGAAGCGGAAGACTTTGCGACGGAAAATGTGATCATCTACCATGGACCCACTGAGACCGTTTCGCTATTCAATATGCTGCTCACTCCTCGAGGGGTGAGTCCCGCAAAAGTCACGGAATTACAACTCACGGAAGCGCAGATCGAAATGGTCAAAGCAGGATTCGGTGTGAAAGTGATCGCCAAGTGGGCTGTGGCGCCTTATCTCAAGAGTCAGCCCATCGTCGCACTGCCAGTGACCGAAAGAGGCCTGCACAGAACATGGTACCTGGCTTTGCTACGGCAGGAAAATCGCCCGGCCTATTATGACTGTTTCATGGAAAGTCTAAGTGCCCATATGATCGAAATAGACGACAAGATAGAGGAATAAGGCCTTCTATTAACCGTTCGGAGCAAGAGGTCTTTTGCCTTTTGCCCTATTCAAGTCCCTTGCGCAGAGAGTACTTTCTCTCCCTTGATCCAAGCTAAGGCCTCTTCGACGGTCTTCACGTTAGATGTGGTCAAGTCGGTGCCTTCCACTTTGGACACGATGCTATTGACCGACATGGCCGCGATCACGGACTTAGGTTGGACGACTGCCATCCATTTTACTCCTGTTCCCAAAAACCTGAGGAACCCATGAGTGTTGATCCACTCTTGGTTTTGC
>JBCCXG010000895.1:0-2380 GCA_039191945.1 Bacteroidota bacterium | reverse complement strand
TGCCAGTAGTAACCCTATCTGTCTGATCTTGCAAGTCCCTACCCGCGCTAAGTGGCGTAGAAGCGAAGTTGTCCGTCCCACTATTTGTTCCGTCTCGGTTATTTGAGGTAGCGTCAAGGAAATCGTTGTTGAGGTGGAATACACCTGCGTAGTCCGCATCCCAAACCAGCTCATCGTTGGCATCGGGATCACTGGCCGAACTGTTCCCGAAATACATGTATATCTCAGTATCGGCATTGTAGGACAAGCTCGGGATTCGTATCCAACCTTTGTAGGTGCCAGTCGAACCGTCATAGCTATCTATCTCATGGTCCAGCTCAGTGACTCCATCGTCTGCGGTAAAAACAATGTCCCATCCCTGAGCGCTCTCCACAAAGCCACCATTAGCCACGGTCCGCAAGTCATTGTCCGTTGTGCTGAAGTACAACGGAAAATCGGTCAAATTGCTCGTCCCACTCACCCGACTGTTGTCGATCGTGATCAGCTTGCGCTTGCAATAGTCCGTGTCGAATTGCGTCTCGGCAAAGATGGTGACCACATTAGAAGTCGCAATGCAGCTATCGTAGTCCACGGTAGCGCGAAAGTACTTGGTAGCGGTCACGTTAGTCTCCGTGTAGAGATCCGAAGTCGCCCCCCCTATCGGTGAGAAGGTGACATTGTCGGTCGACTCCTCCCACTGTATCCCCAGATTGCCCGGGATGAAGCCGGTCAGTGATAGGTTACTTGTCCCGTCATATGGAGGCGTTGTTGTATCAGCAGACGCAGTGCCAGCGCTTGGACAAGGTTCTTCCTGCGCACCCAAAGTTTTGATAAAGCCGCCGACGCCAGGAGTATTCTGGTTATTGTAGCTGGTTTGGATGTAGTCTCCCGACCGTGCAATAGTCGAAATCCGTACTTCGTCGATAATCCCATTGAAATAGTGAGCATTCTGTGCATGCTTTGCTATGAATGTCGTCTGATCGGTGGGATGAAGTTGAGTGGTGGCAGGTGTGGTGAAGGCACTAGTAGATGCGACATTTGTCCCATTAATATATAGATCCAGAGAGTTCCCATCGAAAACGGCCGCCATGTGGTACCAGGTGCTTCCAGAAAGAGCTGGAGTAGCTGCCACTCCATCCCAACTATCATCGGGGAGGGACTTGAAATATGTACCCCCTGGCCATCCTCCGTGGTTCCAGGTGATGGTGTATGCGTACAGGTTTTGGACGATTGGGGCATCATTGCTGCCATTGGGGGCAGCGTCTCCTTTGGCCCAAGCCTCGATGGTGTAGGTGGCGGGCAATGTACTATTCCCTGTTGAGAAGTAATCGTTACCGTCGAAATCCATTGCTACTCCCGCCTTGGAATCGGTGATTGTGGCAGGGTCATTCCCTCCGCCTGGAGTGGTAAGATCATTGCTATTGGCGGTGACATCTTCCGTGCCATCCATGTGATATACCATCAGGTAGTCGGAATCCCAGGTATCCTCATCGTCCCCATCAGGGTCTGTCGCGCCACTATTTCCATAGTACATGTAGATGGTTATGTCAACAGAAGCTGTGACATCCAATTTTACCCAGGCTGCCAAAGCGCCGGTACCAGAGGTGTAGCTCTCCAGCTCATGCTCTAACTCTGATGTACCATTCGATGAAGTAAATACGATATCGTGCCCGTTAGAGAGGGCCCTCGCAGCAAGATCACTATCCATAAGACTAATCAGCACCGGAAAATCGGTGTGAGTACCTCCTCCAGCAATTTGAGCGCCATCTAAAACAATCTCCTTACGATAGTCCCAGCCGGTTAGCCATTGGGCACTAGCTCCGAAAGAGAGGAAAAAAACTAATGAGGCAAGGCTGAATCTGATAATAACGTCAGCTGCTCGATTTCTGTGGTGTCTTGGCAAGCGTGTCATACTTCGGGTGTCTATGCTGCGGTTGTATACAGGTTGCTTTAAAAATAGTCACACCGGCGGCGTGATTATAATATCTGCAACTGAACCCGGAAAAGGTCTTAATGAACGGGGAAAAAACTGATGAGAAGAATAACGTTTCAGTTAAGCGCCGTTAGCGCTGAGGAACCTCATTTGCGGCTCTCAGCCAAAAAAATGATGCATCCAGCCTATGGATTAGCTACCCTTCGAGCATTCATTGGTCTCCTCGGGTTCTTTTTCAACATGACCTGGCGCTATCCTGCAAGAAATGCCTTACTCCACGATCAGGCGCCTAACCAAGTCTTTCCCGTTGTTTGTGGCCTTCAACAAATACATGCCAGATTCCAAGTGCAGGTCTTGAAAACCTTTTCCTACATAAGTTCCGCTAGCGTCCAGCCATAGTGCCTGCTCGACAAGCAGATTACCTTGAACATCATAGAGTGTGATCATTACCTCTGAGTTGGGTATCAG
>JBCCXG010000894.1:0-2401 GCA_039191945.1 Bacteroidota bacterium | reverse complement strand
CCTCTCCAAGCTTCTTCAACCACAAATCGCTTCGTATAAGTGCCCGTGGTTCGATGTTGCGCTATCCCCTGCTGCACGTCCTGATCATTCCAGGTGTGCGGTAAATCAATGGTCTCCTGATAGGGGTAGCCAGCGGGCGACGTGCCGTCAAACTGCCATGCTTGGTTGAAAGGGACTTCTACTCGCTGAGCAAGCGAAGCAAGGGACCCGAGTAAAAGGAATAAATAGGTTAGGCTTCTCATTTTGGTCAATGGGTTAAGGCGTCACACAACGTTTGACACCTGACAATTTATCCATTGACAGTCGGCAAAACCGAGCATATCACTCATTTTTTTATGAATGTACGATGCGTTATGTGGCTGGAAGCCAATAAGAAATGAGCTAGAGTTAATCGCCCTCCGACCCTCCTGATCAAGCGGGATAGGCTTACCCTCGGTCGCTGCTACTGCCTGACAAACGTTTCCTCCCCTACCAAATCCTCGACGGGAAAGGTCATTAGAAAGGACGAACCTTCCCCCACGACCGACTCGCAGTGCAACTGCCCGTGGTGTTGATGGATGATGTCGTAAGTGATAAAGAGCCCCATACCGGTACCCTTGCCGGGTTCTTTGGTCGTAAAGAAGGGATCGTTGATCCGCTGGAGGTTCTCTTTGGGGATACCGCAGCCTGTGTCAATGATCGTGACGGACACCTCCCGATCATCCTGAGCTATTAGGATGGTGATCTCGCCCTGGTCTTGAATGGATTGTATGGCATTGGTTAGGATGTTGAGAAAAGCCTGGTGCAGCTTCCCCTCGTTCCCAATCACAAAAACCGGGTCCAACGGCCAGCGCTTGTTCACGATTACCTTCTCCCACAATTGGTTGCTGAGCATTATGAGGCAATTCTCAAGCACCATCTGCACATTGCATCGTTCGTTCCATCGCTCATTGTCGCGACTGAAGTGGCTTAGGCTTCGGACAATGCGCGCCGTCCGATCGACCCCATCCTGCATGATATTGATGAGATCGGAGATGTCTTTTTTCAGGGTTTTCAAGTCGCTTTCATCCTGGACGATGCGCTTCAGGCCTTCGACGCCCCCCTTGATGAAATTGAGCGGATTGTTGATCTCGTGACCGATCCCCGCGGAAAGGATACCCAAGGAGGCCATCTTCTCCGATTCGACCAGCTGCTGCTGGGTGAGTCTCAAGTCCTTGATGACCTTGGTCAGCTGTTCATTCTGCTTCGTGATTTCTTTGTTTCTTGATTCTACCTCTCGGGTCTTTTCAGCGACGACAAGCTCAAGGTCTCTACTTCGATGGATCAGCATGCCACTGCGCCAGCGAACCAGCAAGATCAGTGCGAAGAAGAGTACTACGCCCACCAACGCCCTCAGCCAAAAGGTCTCCCACCACAACGGAAGGATGCGGATCTCCAGCGCAATGGGCTCACCCCAATGGTGGCCATCGGTGCTCGATCGGACTCTGAAGGTATAGTTCCCTGCCGGTAAGTTGGTATAGCTCGCGATTTGTTCATAACCCACATCGTTCCAGTCGTGATCAAAGCCCTCTAACCGATAGGAAAATTGATTTCGATCACCAAAGTCAAAGGCCATATCTGAGAACTCGAGTGACAACTTGTCAAACCCTCTTTTGAAAGTAAGGCGCCTGGCCTCCTCAATGCGTGACATGGCCCCACCCTCCACGGTGTAAGCTGACGCATTGGATACTACCAGATCGGTGATCTGCAACTGAGGCGCCGAAGCGTATCCTTTGATGCTATCGGGGTGAAACGCCAGAAATCCTCCAACGCCACCAAAAAACAACTGGCCGGACGTCCTGCCTCGGTGCGCCGCATTGAAGTTGAACGGATACACCTCGATTCCGTCTCGCATATCGAAGTTCGTGATCTGATCGGTCTCCTGATCGATCTTCACTAGTCCGCTGTGGGTGCCGACCCAGAGATTGTCATGGGTATCCGTGACCATTGAGGCGATATAATCATCCACAAGACCATCCTTCTTGAAGTACCGTTTGAACTTTCCCGTCGCCGGGGCCAGCTTGTTGAGGCCCTTTTCGGTCCCCACCCAAATCCTCCCGTCCCCCGACTCATGGATCGCAAAGACAAAGTCGTTGCTGAGTGTCTCCGGGTCATCGGGAATGGATCGGTATCGCGTGAACCGCCCATCCCTGTACGCATTCAGCCCTTTGCGCCGGGTGCCCAACCAGATTGTACCATCCTGGCCCTCGGTCATACAGAGGACGGTGTTGGCGCCGAGCGAATTAGGGTCATCGGGGTCATGCAGAAACTGGACGACCGTATCCTCTTTGATCCGGACGACACCCAGCCCATAGGAGCCGAAGACCCACATGGATCCATCGCTACTTTCCTTCAAAAAATTGAGATGGTAATCTTTGAAGTT
>JBCCXG010000893.1:0-2403 GCA_039191945.1 Bacteroidota bacterium | reverse complement strand
TCATAGTTCAGCTCGATGCCGAAGACCGCATCGAGGATAGGATTCCAGACCACGTTGGCACCCAAGCGATAGCCACCAGCATAGGCAGTGGGTACAAAGCCCGTGGGCAGATCAAAATCGAAGAAGCTCGCATTGAAGGTAGAGCGAAACTTATCCGTCCACCAGTGCTGGTAGGCGCCAAATGCACCCAGTACGCCTGTCGCTTCGATATTGCCATCTTCATTGATAAGGCCATCCAGCCCACCGATGAAAGATGAATAGTAATGGACAAAACCCTCACCCGCTTGAGCCCCAAAAGCGAAGTTGTCTCGCTCGGTGATGAACGGCAGGTTGAATCGACCGGAAAGGTGCGCACCACCAGTCAGGAGGTCATCTGTCGCGGAGCGCTGTTGTACGGTCATCGCCGAGAGGCGTACGTAGCCCCACTTGCGCTCGAACCGAACAAACCCAACCAGACTGGGCATGGACTCTGAACGTTGCAGGGCAAGATTGCCACTAAGATCTGCGGTTGGGTTTTCGATCCCGAATCCAAAAGAATTGGGCTCCCGCTCACCGTGGACGTAGAAGATGCCGGGATTTCTTTTGCTAGGCAGGGCCAATGGACCCCCCACGTCCGCAGTCTCTGGCTGGGCAAAGGGGTCCATAAACCCGGACCAAAACTGACCAAACTTCCAATTACCGATTTCAGCCACAGCATGCCGTATATGCGCTGTATAGTCATTGACGAGTTCCGAGCCTCCCTGGCCGAAGAAACCCACCTCGATGAATATGCGAAACTCGCCGATGAGCGTGGGTGCGCGGTAATCGAAATTGACGCGGGAAAAGCGGGCATGTGCCGCGAACTGATCCTCCCCATCTTCCCTGGAGCCATCCAGGGGAATAGTCGGCTGGGTGCTGATTTGCTGAAAGCCCATGTTGTCAAAGTCATAGTTCACATTCACGATGACATTGCCCCCCACTCGGAGCGCTCCGGGCGCACCGGGTATGGTGATAGACCGGTCAAAGCTTCCCCTTGTAACCACCGCATCATCAGGAAATCGACCCAGTGGCTGACGAGGGGTCCTGGTCGTATCAGCGGGTGTCGATTCTGCTCCTTGCGCGAGGACTGCGGTAGGGTCCAGCAAGCCCAACCCCAATAGCAAAAGGCAAAGCAGGCCCAAGGCCCGGCAGGTAGGTGATGGGCGTCGTTTGATCAGGCTACACTTGTAGCCTCTCATCTCTTTCATATTTTATTTCTTAAAGCGTTTCCTTATGACTGGAGGGATCCATCCCCAAGTGTCCGGAACCATGGTGAGGGCCCCGGCCACCTAGGGAGTACCGCCTCCTTGTCAATACTTGTGAGGATCGACCGGGTCTGTACCTGCCTCGATTTCCGATGGATCATCGATTCCATCTCCGTCCGAATCCGCTTTGTAGGGGAACGTTCCCAGCGAGACCTCCCGGGTGTTGGCAATGCCATCGCCATCAATGTCAGAGTCCATGGCATCTTCGGTCCCATCGCGGTCGGTATCGGCCCATCGGCTTGGGTCGCTCGGAAAGCCATCAAAAGCATCCTCTACTCCGTCATTATCAGTATCGATGGCCATCGGGATATCTACTCCGACCCATATGCTGGCCGCGTTGGGCACTTCGCCGGTAGAGATATCCCCCATTACTTGCTCAAAGAGCTGACTCATGTGGTACGGTCGCTGTTCGCTGGGCCATCCAGTATGTACACCCGGATTCCAACCTTTGGGTGCGAGGTTTCGCAAGGCCCAGGACATGCTCTTGTGATCGGTGACCGTAGCTTGCGATTGCATGGTCGTCGCCAGCCAAGCAGTCAAAACACAGTTGGCAAGGATCTCCTGGATCTCCCGGTCGCTGTAATGGCGCCGCAACTCCTCGATGTGGTCTGCGGTCGTTCGCGAAGGCATAGGACCCGCATCGCGGGCGAGGCGAAAAGCCGCCTTTTCGGCATCTGTGAACAGATCCGACCGCTCAAAATCCATCATGGCTTGTATGTAAGCGATGATACCTGGAAGTTCATCGGCAGGGATTTTTTCGTTGATATAGTCACTTTCAAACTCCTGGAATACGCCAAAGGAACCATGCACCTGACAATGCACACAACCACTGCCCATCTGATAGATGAAAAACAAGGCCCATCTCATTTTTAAGTCGAGGGCCCGGTCCCTAAAAAGCAAATAGGAATCCATCATCAGCGTGCCCAAGGAAGACTGTCGGGTCCACTCTACATCCAACATGTGTCGATCACTGAAAGGGTACTTCGACTCTGAGACGACTGCAGGCTGAAAAAACTCGTAATCGTATGCTGCCACATCAAATGCCGGCACGGAGGCGTCCGGTAGGTTCTCCTAGTCCAGTCCCGGTTTTTTCCATTGGTTATAATCATCTGGATAAGTG
>JBCCXG010000892.1:0-2405 GCA_039191945.1 Bacteroidota bacterium | reverse complement strand
CGGACACTGGATCGATGTATTTGAAATACGCGTTAGCAAAGCCATTGAATTCTCCAGGATAGGTCAATCTAACCCTCGAAAACCCGAAAAAGGCCGTGCCTCTCAATGCAATCAGAACTATAAACTAGTATGACAAAATCCTTAACTAAACGGCATTGGATCCAGGTTAAAGGACTGGTACCTGTAGGGCCCGAAGCTCACAACCGGAACCTTGGGCCAGGGATCGGCAGCGGTATCCGCGGGGATTGCTGGCAAGTTCCGGTTGCCTGGCGCTTTTTGGAGATGGTTGCTCGCCAGCGAAGCGGGGGGTAGCGGGGAGCAGGGTACCGCCGAGCGCCCGGTCCTGACGAGAGAAATCCCTACCCACAACATCAAAGAGAAGTTCTGTTCTCTCTGTCAGGAGGCCCCCAACATTTATGTGTTGAAAACTTTGAATTGGGAATTTGCTTATTACTGGTATGTGGACCTGTCCTAAGTGCTCGCGCCAATTTCAGAAGACGAACCAATCTCATATCTGCATAAAGAAGGATGTCGGTGAGCTATTTATCGACAAATCCGATGACCTGGTACTGGCCTACGATAGCATCTATCAGGTCGTGATGCAGTGGCAACCGAATGTCGCTTCGGCGTCGACCAAATCGGTGGTTTTCACAAGCAAAAGAGCCTGGATGATCATCAAACCGATGAGGAAAGTACTGGACGTAAAGTTCTACTGCGCCGAGGTGATCGAGTCCGACCTGATCCATAGAAGGGTGGAATATGGCCACAAATTTGCCTATCATCTGCGAGTCAGCCACGAATTGGAGGTGTCGAGTGAACTGCTTGCACTACTCAGGTATGGGTATGATTACTCCGTACGATGATTGAATGGCAAGGGGGATTCGCTGCAAGCCGCCAACAAAGAGATCGGCCCAAAAACTGACCTTCCGACCTTCTTCGTCCACCTGCCACGTGTTGATTATCTATCACATCTACTTGTATTAAACCATCCACATCCACGGGTTTCACTTTAGATTTCACTAATTTCAGATTGCACACCCTACGGAAAAAAGCTAGCCCATGACCTCTATTACGACCCTTGGAAACAGTCCCATTCACATCAATCGCATAGGCCTTGGCTGCATGGGCATGTCGGAGTTTTACGGCTCCTTCAATGAGGCGGAGTCGATCAAGGCGTTGCACAAAGCCATCGACCTGGGTGTCAACTTTTACGACACCGCCGACATGTACGGTAGTGGCGAAAACGAAAAGCTACTTTCAAAAGCTTTTGCAGATAGGTGGAGTCGCGTAATATTGGCTACCAAGTTTGGCATCATGCGGGGACCAAATGGTGAATTCCTAGGGCTCAGTGGAAAGCCCCAGTACATCCAAGAGGCCTGCGAAAAGAGCTTGAATCGGCTGGGTATAGAGGCTATCGACTTATACTATATGCATCGCCAGGACCCAGAGGTGGAGATCGAGGAAATCGTTGGGGCTATGGCTGAGCTAGTCAAAGCGGGTAAGGTCAAATACCTGGGCTTATCTGAGGTAGAACCAAACACGCTCAGGCGTGCACATGCCGTACACCCTATTTCCGCCCTTCAAACGGAGTACTCCTTGTGGAGTCGTGAGCCGGAAAGCGAGCTCTTTCCGCTTTGTCAGGAACTGGGTATCACTTTCGTGGCCTATAGCCCCTTGGGAAGAGGATTCTTGACCGGGGCCATTCAGAGCCGGGCAGACTTGGATCCCGACGATTGGCGACGCACCAACCCACGCTTTACTGACGAAGCCATCGGGGCAAACCTCCAATTTGTTCAGGTCATCGAGGAAATGGCCCAAGACAAAGGAGCAACCAAAGCCCAGGTAGCGCTGGCTTGGATTCTCACACAGAACGACAAGATCACCACAATACCCGGCACACGGAAAATCAATCGCTTGGAGGAGAACATGGGCGCATTGAAGATTGAAATCTCTAAAGACGAGCTTGCCAGCATTGATGACAGCATGCCTAAGGAGACAGTCGGCAAACGCTACTAAGTTCGGGAGACTCAAAATTCATCGGCGGCCAGTAAAGCGGTAACCAGGACGCTACTTGGGAAGTAATCACTCTATGGAGCGCATAAAAAAGAGACTCAGGGTTTCCTTAGGTCTCTTAGTCGGGGCGGCAGGATTACCTGCGGTGATCTTGCCCGTCTCAAAAATCCCGAAAGTGAAGCTGCGCCATTCCATACCGACTTTTTCTGTTTCAGATCAATCATCCCAGCAAGTTGCATCATACGTGAAACGGAAAAAGCCTTGGCTTTCGCGAAGGCTTCACTTTCTTGTCGGGGCGGCAAGATTCGAACGCGCCAGGGCTGCGACTTGTCGCAGGTTCGAATGAAATGGGTTAAAATAAAAAAGGCCCGAAGGAGCATCCCTCAGGTCTT
>JBCCXG010000891.1:0-2415 GCA_039191945.1 Bacteroidota bacterium | reverse complement strand
CGAGGGTCAATCTGCACACCCATTGGGTTATTCGTAAACCACAAATCCTAAGAAAATGGAAGCGCTAAAACAACTGAGCCCGGCCGAGACCTATTTGATCAGGTATCACAATCGAGCGATCCTGAAAGACTTGATGAAGTACACGCTGGCTGATCTTTGCTACCGTTCTGTGTTGCGCATAGAAGAGCGTGAACATCAACCTCATCCGAGTGACCCAGTGCAGGTGACAAAGTACGTGGTGGCAGGCGAACAACTATCGACTTGTAGGCCAAAAGCGCATGAAGCAGTATTTCTAAGTCCTTTTCAGGAGCAAGCGGATCTGGAGATCACCATCAAGCAATTGGTGAAAATCGCCTACCAGAGCGTCAGGAGTCGCAAGAGATTCATTTTTGATTTCTTATTTCAGCAGGACTTGATTAAAACAAAGTTCAAACAAGGTTTCTGGCCACGCTTCCTAGGGAGCACTACCCTCACCGCATCAGGGCGCAACTACCGGTCGCAAATTGACGGGATGCTAAGGCAACTCGAAAGAGAGCTACCGGATATGATGGTACATGATAAGACGCGGGCAAAAGAGATACTTGCTACGATTGGTGGCAACGTACTACTCATCACAACTCTGGATTTTCAACTATTGAAGGATTTCGACCAGGCATTGAAAAAGAAGTTGGACACGGCAAGTAATGATGGTGACTGGTGGTTGCTTGATAGCTTCTGGATCGGTGGCGATGATGGCGGTGATTTTGACAGTGCCTTCGATGGGGCCAGTGGTGGGGATGCTGGAGATAGTGGCGACTCCGGCTGCAGTGGGTGTAGTGGATGTGGCGGTTGCGGGGGGTGCGGAGGCTAAGCTATTGTGACCACTGATGAGCAATCACACCGTCTGGATTGCTCAGGTTTGGGGTGGCAAAGAGACCACCTCAACTTCCGGCAGATTCCAGAGTTGCGGAGATTGATTGGACTGTCCGTGCTACTCCTGGCAACCTGAGAGGGGTCAAGTACACTTGGATTTAGGAAGTTTGGATGCGTACCAAGGCTGCCGACTGGGGCGCATGACTGGCCCGAATGAGTTTCCACTAGGGTGCCGAGACCGGCTTTTTTTAGGGTGCCGAGACCGGCTTTTTTGGTATTATTGGCTCCCAAAAAACCACCTTTTCCAAACCATGAGCAAATCCGTTTTACTCACCCTGATGGTTTTCCTCTTCTCGCGGGGAGTCCAAGGGCAGTCTGAAGCCAAATACAACATCGAAGAAAACATTCCTTATTATGCAGGGCATCTGCTCCATCAAGATGCGTACATAGCGGAGCGCTGTCTTCTGGATATCTACTATCCAGAGGGTGTTGAAGACTTCCCGACAGTAGTTTGGTTTCACGGCGGCGGCCTCAAGAGAGGTGAAAAAGAAATTCCAGAAGCGCTAAAAGGTCAGGAGTTGGCGGTGGTCGGCGTCAATTATCGGTTTTATCCAAAAGTCGGTGCGCCAAAATACATCGAGGATGCAGCGGCCGCGGTGGCCTGGGTCTTTCAAAATATTGAGCAATATGGCGGAGATCGGTCGGCCCTATTTGTTTCAGGACATTCTGCAGGGGGCTATCTGGCCAGTATGATCGGGCTGGACAAATCCTGGCTTGCTACACACGGGATAGATGCTGACAGCATTGCAGGCTTGATTCCATTCAGTGGTCATACCATCACTCATTTTACGGTGCGAGAGGAGAAGGGCATAGACGGGCGACAACCGATCATCGACGAACTGGCACCCTTATACCATGTTCGTGCCGATGCTCCGCCCCTGCTGCTGATCACGGGAGATCGGGAAATGGAACTACTGGGTCGGTACGAGGAGAATGCTTACATGATGCGGATGATGAAACTTGCCGGGCATCAAGACACCCGGATTTTCGAACTTGATGGTTATGGACACGGGATGACTGCACCAGCCTTCCCATTGTTGCTGCGCGAGGTCAAGCGGGTCATGAAGCTCAAAAAAGCTGACGAAAAGCAGCCTTGAATCGCTTCGCTAGGGGCATCGGAGTAGGTCCATACAACGTTTGTTTGAGTAGGTAAAACCGAAAAGTCTCATGGCTTACTACATCGATTTGCAAAGGATGGGGTGGGACGAGTATCGCGAAATCCTGTCCGTATCAGATTTGATTCCTAGCCGTCGCCTTCTATTGGAGGACGTCGTGGAGAACTTTGATCGGATAAGACGTGCTGGTATAGCCAACGTGGGGGAGTTGCTGCATCTGACTAAGACCAAGCCCATGCTGCAGTCTTTGGCCGACGAGCTGGGTCTCGATGAGCACTATCTGACCGTGCTAGTGAGAGAAATAAGGAGCCTGAGACCGCTACCCATCAAGCTGAAGGACTTCCCTCAGACCGCGAGTCTCTTGGTCCAACGGCTAACTTCTCTGGGG
>JBCCXG010000890.1:0-2420 GCA_039191945.1 Bacteroidota bacterium | reverse complement strand
CTCCTATGGGACCGCAGCCAGTTGCCAAGGCGTTAAAACTCCAGAGTGATCGTCGGCGCAATAAAGAAGATGCTCTCCGAGTCTCCAGATTCTTCGATGAATTCACCCGGTAGGAAATAGGAAAGCAGGACCTCGAAGGAGACATTTCGGGACAGTCGGTAGGCGGCTTGTAGGCCAAGGACGTTCCCCAGATGCTTTGAAGTGCCCAGGGACGCTTCCCGTGTTATGGACCGCGGTGGACCGTAAAATCCATCTGACCTTCTGGTCCGGTAGAAAAAAGCATAGTCCAGGTAGATCGAAGTTTTTTTCGCCGGAAACAGCGTGATGCTCGGGTGTAGACTGGTCAAATTAACCGGTGTGTTGACTCCGGCCAGGCTGTAGATGCCGGGATTGACAAACATCGGATTGAAGGATTGGAGTTTTCCATCTTCGAGACTTCTATCGCCACTGGACCAATCCAGCTTTAACCCCACCTTAGGCCTCCAACCCGCTTCGCCCAAAGTATATTTCCAATCTGTCTCCAGATTGGTGGCGAATACCCTGTTACCTCCCAAATCCCCTGTTTGAATAATGAACTCCGTGTTATAGCTAAACCTGCTGCCTATTGCACCAAACGACCTGATGCCAAATGAGTGCCTGGTCTCTTCCCCAGTGACATCACTGAATGCCGCACGATTGGCGTGAAAGCCTAAATAATAAAGCTCCAACATCCTGAGATCTTCGTGTAAGGAATGCCGGTAGTAGACGCCCCAAAGGGAGGGATTCAAGGCGTCATTGTCAAACAGAGAGGACTTATTGTTGAAAGCCTTGGGCCGGACAAACACTTCTTTGCCGTAGAAGAAATCGATTCTGGCTCGGTGGTGCTGCAGTCGTAGGTGCGCCAAGTCAAAGGATCGTCTCATGTTTGGGCCATTTCTAATCCCCACAAGCCTCGAGGCTCCGTAACCTATCTCTTGCCTGCCAACCCTGAGGTTCAAGAGCGTGGGGCCACGCTCAACCAGTAGGAATTCACCAAACGCTTGATGAAAATCGATATCTTCGGACTGCACGGGTGATACGCCGGCTGATGAATACCCATGGTACAATTCGGTAAAGAGTCTGATCCTATTTCCGGCACGGAGTGAGAAGTGTAGGTTGAGCCTTTGTAAGTAAGCCGTCTCGTCTTTGGGTGAAAAATCGATATTGCTCGTATGGTCCAATCTTGCTCGATATCCGCCGCCGACGGTGAGATGGAAGTTTTTCTTTGGATCTAGAGGGATGTATTTAAGCCCTTTAAGAAAAAATGACAGGCTATCATTACGCTCTACGACACTGTAATCCTCTTGCGCCCTCATGGTCCGAATGGACGGGATCCCTGATTCGCCGCCCTCTTCGTCTTGACCCAAGCCCATCATTGGAAAGTGCAATGAGAACAACATAAAGCATAGCAGTTGTGACAAGAGTTGGCCAGATAGGGGAGCTTGCGCCGTCTTTTGGGTCATCGTTTTAGACGTCAGGAAAAGTGAAAGATCGCTTGAACCCATTCTTGATGTAGTACTGAGATCGGTTCATTGGAGAAGCTTAAAAGTGATGGTTTCAATGGCGCCTTCCGTATCATTCCTTAGCGTGCCGGGCTGATGATCGAAGAGGCCATTGAGGTTGTTTCCTGCCGGATCCTCAAGCCGACCATGGATGTGCAAAATGTAGTCACCAGCGACCCAACGCTCACTGGGTCGGAAAAGCCATCCCGTTTCCTGACTGGCCAGTTCGACGCTTCCAGTCACGGGCCTGCGGTTGGCATCAGTCAATTTCACGCGCTGCAGGAGGGACAGTCGATCAAGTATCTGTGGAAAACTGACGGTTAATGGCGCACGGCTACCTACCTCGGGTACTTCGATTGTCCACCGCTGCACATCGGGAGAGTTGAGATCCTCACTACTCACCCAAAAAGATTTGGTATGCGGCGGCGTGACATTTCCGTGGATGTCTTCCAATTGCCCAATAACCAACGCGTACCGCTGGCCTGCCTCCAACGCTCTTCCTCTCTCCTCATGCGCCTTCAGGCCTGTTTTCACCCTGGCAGGGTCCAATAGAAGCGTCAACTGGGTCTGCTCACGATTCCAGAGCTCGTAGACGTTGTTGAATAGGGCGCCCACCATTTCCTTCCCGGAGTCATCCACCAAATGTATTTTTTCCAGGTTCCCAACCGGCTTCATCGGCCGAGAAAAATGGACGTACATTCTCAAGAGGTTGGCCGGCAAGGTGTCTGCAGAGGGGAACACAGCCACGACATGTGCATTTATTTCCTTATGCTCTTCTTCCAGATGCTGCCCAAAAATCGAACCCATGAAGACTAGGACCAGCACCAGTGATTGAGCTACCGCCTTCAATTAATTTCTCCCCATTTGCTCCGAAGTCAATTCAGGGTAGCCCTCCATCTG
>JBCCXG010000889.1:0-2422 GCA_039191945.1 Bacteroidota bacterium | reverse complement strand
ACCATAATTCAATTTTTAATTTCGATTCCCGCTAAGTAGACGGCTATGGTGTGTTTACCAAACTGCTGAGCACGGTCGCGACCCTTGTTTAGAGCCTTAGGTACTTTGCATCACTCCAAGTCACTACCCGATCCTTGGCTCTGGCCGAGTGCCTTATATTGGCACGGCTCCAGGCCGTGATTTGGAATGACATTTCGACTTCCGAAGTCTAACGATGGAGTGCAGAGACTTCGGAAGTCTCGTTCTTGCTGGCATGCATCTCTACTCTAAGGTTCGTCTGTTTAAAGTAACACACCGACAGCGGCTATCCTGACCCACCTAACCTCCTCTTCGGAGGACCGCCTCATAGGGAGGGACTGAGATATCTATTACACACCATAATTCAATTTTTAATTTCGATTCCCGCTAAGTTGATGGCTATGGTGTGTTTACCAAACTGCTAAGCACCCCCTCAGTCGCTCGGCTCCTGCCGAGTGACAGATATTCTGTAGCCTTTGGCTACATCCTTGAATTTCCATTTAGACTCCTCACCAAAGGCTGTTGGTGCTTTTGCACCGGGACTAGTGAAAACTGCACAAAATCACGAGAGAACAACCTTTTGGTGGGCGTGACCGTATATAAATATACTTTTCCCAAGATTTTCATATTGTGAATTGGCAGGGTTGTCTATGACCCTTACGACCGACGCTTGTCGATTTTCTTCCGAAGGCCGAAAAATGCAAATTTTCATAGGTACTTAATTGGTACGTCCATGCCTATGGAAGTTGTGTTGCGTAACTACGCAACTTATGTTGCATCACTATCCGTGTCATGTTGCGTCACTATCGAGGCAATAACCCGCACTGAGCCGGGCAATTACGCTTAACATTGAAATACAACAAGACGCAAGTTACACGCTCATTTTTTTGCACTTTGTTTAGAAAGTGCTCTTCGATACCGAGGTTCTTTTGCTCACCGATTATCGAGACTTCCGAAGTCTAACTAAGCAGAGACGAAACTTCGGAAGTCTCGTCTCCCATAAATCCCCAACCAAGGTTCGTGTCCCCACGAACCGACCCCATTGACCTTTAAAGTTTCTACTTTGCGTAGACAAAAACCTCGGAAGTCTATGACTCAAAATGCCCCATGAACCATGCAGCCCTTAAGCCTCAACCGGTCCCTTCGGAGCTTAGTCTTTAGCTTTCGCCCACTTCTGACGCTTTTGATACGTCAGCGATCGCCACACCCACTCGAGCGGTCCGAAGTGGTACCTGCGGAGCCATGGCCTGGACCACAAAAGCTGCGCCATCCAAATAGCGACCGTAATCAGGATTTGACCGACCCGATCTACCTGTCCAAATAGCGCGAAACCTACACCGTAGAAAATAAAGACCCCGATCAAGGATTGCGCGATGTAATTTGTGAGGGCCATTTGTCCAATGGCTGCTAAACGGTCTTTGATCCATGTGCCGGTTGACGATTGTGCGAACAACATGATCACAGAAATGTATCCAAGGCTCACGCCAATGCTTCCCCAGTAATTGAACTGGGAACCTAGGAACATGCTGTATTCCATGGCCCAGTCCGCCTGGAAGTTCTTGACCACGCCGTAGATCACCAATGGAAAACCCAGCGCCCAGCTGATCAAAAGGCATCGGACGTAAAAGGTCCTTGATCTCTGACCGGTGATAATCCCCCACTTATACAAGGCCATGCCGATGAGAATCAGCCCGCCGGCGCGCCACAAAAAGAGCATGAGGAACACGGTGGTTTCCATCATCAAGGCGGACTGAGAGTTGTGCCGGATCTGCTCGGTCAGGGTACCCGTCACCTCCGCGATCTCTAGGGCTATCGCTGCTGCTCCTGGATTCCAGCTGTCCATGGCGCCTCCTGCCTCGGAAACGTTCATGCCAGTGAATAGGTAAAACAGGGAGTGAATTGAGATCATCAGGGTGCCAATGACGACCAGGGTCCACGGCTTTTTTTTCCGTAAAAGGAAAGCGAATAGGGCACACAAGGAGTAAGTGACCAGGATGTCTCCATACCAAATGAGGTGCGCATGGATCAACCCAATTACTAACAGCCATAGATTGCGACGATAGTGTAAGCCAGCTGATTTACCAGTTTTTGCTTCGGCTCGCTCCGTGACCAAAACGATCCCTGCCCCGTAGAGTAGGGAGAAGATTGTCATGAACTTGTTGTCCGCCAAGACGTGGCTCAGGATCCAGACCCATTGATTGGCGCCGGTCAGGTCGCCATAGGCCATAGGGTTGAGGTAGGCCGCTCCAGGCATGGCAAAGGTCTGAATGTTCATGACGAGGATTCCAAGAATCGCAAACCCTCTGAGGATGTCAAGGGCAGCAATCCGCTCTTTGCCGGTGGTGGGTCGTGTAGTTGTTGTCATGGTTCAAAAAATGGTGGTTTTGGGTTACGGAAAGTTATT
>JBCCXG010000888.1:0-2432 GCA_039191945.1 Bacteroidota bacterium | reverse complement strand
TGAGGGATAGAAATATGGTCAAGCACTCATCCAGCTATTACGATGAGGTGATCGATCACTTCAGGCCCTTCTCTGGCGAGCCTATTGTGGGTATTGTGGAGGAAATCGTACGAACTGGAGGATACGCCCCTATCAAAATGGACGCGTGTGGGTTTCAATTCGAAGGCGAAAGCATAGTCAAGGATATCACGTATGACCGGCTCAATTGGGGAATCGTGAACTACGTAGAACCATGGCTTGATGAATTGGAAAGTTTTGCCTCAAAAACGGATTTCAGGTCTTTCTACCAGCGTCATGAGCGGTTCTACGAGGAGTCGATCGCGCTTTTGGAAGACCAAACGCAGGTGAGGAATCAGTGGGACTGGATTGAAAACATCTCTGAGATCACCTATGATCATTATTGGATTACTTTTTCACCACTGACGGGAGGAAGCCATTCTACCAATAGGTTCGAAGGAACATCCTTCAAGCAAACGGCCATGTTCATATCCGGCCCCATTGAGGATTCACAATACAGCACAGCGGTCAAAAACGCCTTGATGACCAGGGTGTTGTTTACGGAAATCGACCACAACTACGTCAACCCCGTATCGGACCAGTACCTAGCGGACATCTCCGATGCACTGAAGGACCTATCAACTTGGAGTACCAACAGCAACTATCCATCAGCTTACCTGGTGTTTAATGAGTATATGACCTGGGCCCTTTTCATCCTATACGCTTCAGAGCACCTATCAGAAGAGGACTTCACGCAAGTAAATGAATTGGTGGAAAGGCAAATGGTTGAATCCCGTAGGTTTCGGAGATTTGCCCAGTTCAACGATGCGCTCCTCGATATTTACGAAAGCCAGACGGTCAAGTCCATAGAGGCACTTTTTCCAGAGATCTTAACCTGGTGCAAAGAACAGACCTGACAACGGCATAGGGGCTGAAAATGGCATTGGGTTGATCAGTGGGCGCTGGCAGGCAGATCAAATCAGTCTTCTGATATCCGATCGAAGAAAATCCAGGTGATACCTCTACTGTGGCTAGGAAGGAGCCTTAATTAGGGAGTGCCCTACGTTCAAAATGAGTAGAGATCAGGCCCTACGGCTCATCCTGGTCATAATCCTTGATTTCCGACGCTCGATCGGTAGGAAACTATGTAAGACCAAGGTCGCCTGTAGCTACATCGCTTACCTGGGTTGCACTTTACTTCTTCATCAAATCCACGAGCGACTGACTCATAACCGTGACACCTGTCTCCAGCGTCTTGGTAGGTTCCGGATAGTAAAAGGGTGAATGTAAGCCAGGTAGTCGTCCGCTTTCCAGCCGGCCCTTAGGTACGGTGCCCAGTGAGAACATCATACAAGGAACGTTGTGTTCGGTTCTGCCATATTGCGAAAAGTCCTCTGCACCCATGCGCGGTTCAGCAGTTTGGACCCAGTCTTCACCCAAAGCTGTCTCGGCAGAACGACGAATTTTCTTCGTCAACTCAGGGTTGTTGTAGTTCGCGGGCGTGTATTCCTCAGGAATGATTACTTCAGGCAATTTATCCTCGGGCAGACCCGCAGCGATGCCTACTCCTCTCGATATCTCACGAATTCTTTTATGAATCAGCTGACGCACTTCCTCTTTGTAGGTACGGACAGTCAATTGGAGCGTCACTTCGTCTGGGATGATGTTGTGCTTCGTACCGCCCTTGATTGCCCCAACAGTGACCACGGCGTCGTCGATGGGTTTGATGTTGCGACTGACGATGGTCTGGAGGTCCATGACGATCATACTCGCCACGACAATCGGATCAATGCTCATGTGGGGCGAAGCACCGTGCGCGCCCACTCCCTTGACTTTGATGTCAATGGATTCTGCAGCCGCGAGGATAAATCCTTCGTTCATGGATACCGCTCCAGCCTCTAAGACAGGGCTGCAGTGTAGGGCAATGCCATAATCAGGAACTCCGAACTTCTCAAAGAGACCGGCTTCCAACATCATCTTGGCGCCCGCACCAATTTCCTCAGCGGGTTGACCGATAAGCATGAGCGTCCCGCTCCATTTGTCCTTCATTTCAGCCATGGCACGTGCGGTACCCACCCAGGTTGCCATGTGCATGTCATGACCGCAGGAGTGCATCGAACCCACCTGACTACCTTGCCAGGGGATCTCTACTTCACTCGCATAATCGAGCTCGGTTTTTTCCCACATGGGCAACGCGTCCATGTCCGTTCGATACAGGATTTGAGGCCCATCCCCATTTTTCATCATGCCGACTATGCCGTAGCCTCCGACGTTTTCGGTGACCTCGAAGCCCACGGCTCTTAGCTCATCCGCCAATTTCTTTGAGGTGTTTTTTTCCCGAAGAGAGATCTCCGGATTTTGGTGGATGTCTTTGTATAAGCTCACCAGGTAGTCCAGGTCATCTGCAATGAAAGCATGATCGATCGCTGGAGGGT
>JBCCXG010000887.1:0-2442 GCA_039191945.1 Bacteroidota bacterium | reverse complement strand
GTGGCCGCAGCCGGTATTAATCCCCCAGGCACTAACCCAACGGGTCGCATCATAGCGTCCCGGTAACTAGCAATCCCAGTAAGTGATTTAATTTGCTTCCTGGGATTGTTGTTTATGGCCAAAGCCAAGAAGGTACACGTTGAAATCGGAAAGAGAAAACTGGATTTATCCAATCTGGACAAAATTCTTTACCCGGAGGACAACGTCATCAAGGCGGAGGTCATTCAGTACTATCTCCAGCTAGCACCCACCATCCTGACTCACCTAAAGGGACGGCCTCTTTCGTTGGTACGGTTTCCCGACGGCATTTACGGGGAGCAATTCTTTCAAAAGAATCGACCCGACTGGACCCCAGAGTGGATCGACTACGTTCGACTCGGGAGCGACCGGAAGAAGGAGTACGTTGTCGCGACTGAGGATGCCTCTTTGGTTTGGTTGGCCAACCTAGCTTGTCTTGAGCTGCATCAGATGCATTCCCACAGCCAAAATACGAGTGCTCCAGACTACATCGTCTATGACCTAGACCCACCCGAGGGTTTCGATTTTCTGGTCCTAAAGGATATCGCATTTCATTTGAAGGAACATTTGGAACGGTTTGGGTACCATGTTTTCGTGAAGACAACGGGAGGTAAGGGGCTCCACTTGACTACGCCGATCGTCACCAAGTATAGTTTCGAGGAGAGCTTTCAGTGTGCGAAATCATTGGCCTCAGGGTTTCTGGAGCGGAATACCCAAGCTACCCTGCACATCAAAAAAGAATCACGGCAAGGGCGGGTGTTGGTGGATATCTATCGCAACCGACCTTCACAAACCATCATCGGTGCCTACAGCCTAAGAGGTAAGAAAGGAGCAACTGCGGCTGCCCCATTGACCTGGGAGCAATTATCTGAGCTGCAGACACCTTTGGACATGAACATTCGCACCTTGCCGTCGCTCATTGCAGCGGAGGGTGATCCTTGGGAGTCATTGCGGGCCTGGGCGATTCCACTTCACACGGACCGACGTGCTGCAGTGGAAAAGGAACATGGTCCGAATACTCGACGAAAAACCACCGAGCAGTTGGAAGAGTACGAACGGAAGAGGGATTTTGCCAAGACGCCTGAGCCAGATATCGTGGAGGACGAGGGAGGAGGCAATCGCTTCGTCGTACAGCGTCATCATGCCTCGCATTTGCACTATGATCTTCGCTTGGAGCATGAAGGCACGCTAAAGTCTTGGGCGATCCCAAGAGGCATGCCACCAATGCCGGGCGTGAAACGTCTAGCCGTACAAACTGAGGATCATCCATTGAAATATTTGTCGTTTGAGGGCGAAATTCCTAAAGGTGAGTATGGAGGAGGTATGATGTGGGTGTTTGCTTCCGGGCGCTATGAGATTACCAAGGAAAAAAATAACGGTTTCTACTTTCGGTTAAGCAGCCGACACTACAATGGTGAGTTTCGTATGCACCTGATGAAGGACAAAGAGTGGCTCTTGGAGCGGGTCGACACCCCACAGGCCAACTATCTGGAGCAAGAGGTGCAACCCATGTTGGCGGATGCAGCGAAAAAACCACCGGCAGGGGACTACCTGTATGAGGTCAAGTGGGACGGCATCCGGGTGATCATCACCCTCAATGAAGGAGAGCTTACCATCCGCAGTCGCAATATGAATGATATCACGGCACAGTTTCCCGAGCTGAATGTGCCGGATGAAGCTTTCCGAGTCAATAATGCCATTTTTGACGGAGAGATCGTCTGCCTCGATGATCAAGGGAAACCAGACTTCAAACGTGTCATCAAGCGACTGATGACAAAAAAGGTCCGAGATTTTAACAGTGTAAGCGCACGCAATCCCGCCTATTGCTACCTGTTCGATTGCCTGTATGTGGATGGCAAATCCTTGCTTTCGGATCCTTTATTAAGGCGACGGGATTGGTTGAAGGATTCGGTCCGTAAGGAGTCAAACTACCGGATCTCGGAAATCGTCGAAGATGGCCCTGCGTTGTTCGAAGCCGCCAAGCAACTAGGGGTAGAGGGCATCATGGCCAAGGATCCGATGGGAAAGTACTATCCGGGGAAACGGTCATCAACGTGGATCAAAGTCAAGGTAAAAACAACCAAGGATTTCGTGATTTTGGGGTACACGATGGGGGAGGGGGAGCGCAGCCCGTATTTTGGATCGCTGCAAATTGCGGAGCTACAAGAGGACAAGCTGCAATACCGAGGAAGGGTGGGATCGGGATTCGACATGACCCTTCTGAAGCTGGTCACGGAGCTCATGGGTCAACTGGACAAAGTGGAAAAGCCAGTCGATGCCGAAGCCCATGAAGAGAGCAAGACCACCTGGGTGGAGCCCACACTCATGTGTGAGGTGGAATACACCATGGTGACAGACAATGGGACGCTCCGGGATCCCGTTGTCTGTCACCATGGTGTATTCCACCTCACACATGAGTGTGGG
>JBCCXG010000886.1:0-2448 GCA_039191945.1 Bacteroidota bacterium | reverse complement strand
GTGTGGGACGCAGTAAATGACATCTCCAAGATGATTCATGAAATAGATCCCAATCACCTTACAACGACTACCTTGGCGGGAATCGGGCAAGAGCTTGTGGACGATATCAAGATGCGCGCGACGGATCTGGATCTGCTGAGTATCCAGATGTACGGGGATATTGTCAATCTACCCCGGTACATTGAAGAAACGGGGTGGGACGGTCCGTATATGGTTACAGAATGGGGAGCTACTGGCCACTGGGAAGTGGGGACGACCGAGTGGGAAGCACCTATAGAGAACAATTCGACGGTAAAGGCCCAATACTATCTCGATAGATACAACATCGCCATCGCACCGTATGCTGACCAGTGCGTTGGATCCTATGTCTTTCTCTGGGGGCAAAAGCAGGAGCGAACGCCTACCTGGTATGGTATTTTTACGGAGGATGGAGAAGAGACCGAGCCAGTTGATGTGATGCACTTCATTTGGAATGAGCAGTGGCCAGCCAACCGTTCTCCTCAGGTCGTCGATTTCCAATTGGATGGCAAGGCAGCTCCTGACAACGTGCGTTTGGCAGCTGGCGGGAGCTACCAGGCCCTTATACAGGTAGAAGATTCGGATGGAGATGCGATTGAATACATTTGGGATATCATGCCGGAAAGTACTGACTTGGGCCATGGTGGTGATTTTGAATCCACTCCTGAGAGCATGAGTAACCTGATCGCGGGCGGTGAAGATAAAGTGCAATTGGTCGCTCCGGAAAAAAGTGGAGCGTATCGCATCTTTGTTTACGCGAAAGATGGACAAGGTCATACTGCGCACGCGAATATTCCTTTTTACGTCAACTAAAGTTGAGTTAACCCTACCGCCCCGTAGAGGATAGCGGGATGGCAAGCAATATCTTGGCTACTAGCTATAAGCTGGGTACTCATCCAATAGAGGAAAATCTACTAGCTACGATACTCAGCCTACCGGGCCAAGTTGTCACACAAGAACACGGATCATTCCTGTCTTAGTCCATGAACTGGATTCCTTCTTGCCGGCACATAGACCGCCGACATGATCATCATGGCCGAAAACAAGACGATCAGCAAGCCATTGATTAGGCTAATGGTGGGTGTGACTGCCACGTGATGTTCGTAGATCAAGTCCAAGACCGTGCTAGAGACGAAATAACCCAGGGCACTCCCCACAACAAAGGACACAACAATGGTCATGGCAAAGGAGCGATTAATCGATAAGAGCAATTCTCGGAGCGAGGCCCCCAGCACCTTGCGAATTGAGATTTCCTTGAGCCTTCGCGCTACATTGAGTTTGGCGAGCGAGAAGATACCGGCTAAGCTCAGGAAACCTCCCAATATTGCCATCGCCAAAAAGATCCTTTGTAGGTTGTCCGAGTCCCTTTTTGCATCTCCCATGGCCAGCGAAGATTGTGACCGGCCTTCGAAAGGCAGATCGTAGAGTTCGGACCAGATGGCCCTGAGATCCGTTTCGAGGCGTGCCATTTGGGACGGCGGAGCTTTCATCACGAGATGAGACATTTGTTCATCATCTCCCAGGGCGAAAATGATGGGTGTGGTTTCGGAGTCTGCATATACATCATCAATCGTATTGGAGGTCACCCCGACAATTGTCCTTTTCTTTTCCCCCAGCCATATGATTTCGTTTACGGGGCTATTACCATCAAAGTACTGCCGGGCAAATTCCTGATTGACCAGAGCCGAATGCTCGCGGTCATTTTCACTGCCATTGATAAACCCTCGGCCGGTGATGATATCCACCTGCATCAGCTCCATGTATTGCTCCCCCACGAGGTATTGTTTCACTTCATGGGTCGTCGTATCTATTCTCATCGTATTAGGGCTACCTTCGCTCCATCTCCCGATATTGTGTGCGGTCCCCGCTGCCTGGATGCCTGGGAGCTGATCAACGCGCTGCTTCAGTGGAGCGAATTGCGATCGATCCTTCAGGCTTACAATGTAAATGCCCTCTTGCTCGTACCCAAACCACATATTGTCCAGCCATCCTTTGTTTTGAGAAAATGTCACGCCGGCCGTCAGTACCGCTATGGAGAAAGCAAACTGCCCCACGCTTAGGGACTTACTGAGCCAACTGACCCCTTTCAACCGGACGGAACGGCGCATGATCGCAACTGGCGCAAAGCGCCAGGCGTAGAGCGCCGGAAAGAGGCCTGCTACCAAAGTCGTGAATAGCAAAAATAAAATCGTGAACAGGATGACGCCAGTGAGATCGGCGTCCTGCAGGAGAAAGCTAGAACCGAACAGCCCTAAGACCATGCGCGATGTAGTATTGGCTAGGGAAACAGCCACCAAAAAGGCGAGAAAACAGATCACGCCCATCTCAAATAGAAATTGCACGAGGATTTGTTGGCTTTTGGACCCCAACGTCTTTCGGATGCCGATCTCCTTGAGCCTCTTTACGGTCATAGCCATGGAGGTATTGGCC
>JBCCXG010000885.1:0-2462 GCA_039191945.1 Bacteroidota bacterium | reverse complement strand
GCGCAGCACCTCCCTGGCCCTGGCGCCATTGATTGAGTAGACCAGCAGTAGGATGAGGAAGCTCAAACCAACCATTGCCAGTGAGTAAGCGTTGGCTACCTCATAGTTCAGTGACTCTACTTCATCGAAAATGGCGATGGAAGCCACCCGGGTCTCTCCCGGTATATTTCCTCCAATCATCAGTACCACGCCAAACTCCCCAACCGTGTGGGTAAAGGCCAGTACGATCCCGGTGAGGAGTGATCTCCGGATATTGGGGAGCAGCACGCGAAAGAACGTTTCTGCCTTCGACTTCCCCAGCACGTAACTGGCCTCTTGCAATGCCGTAGGCAACTGGGAAAAACCTGTTTGGATTGGGTGCACCATGAAGGGTAAGCTGTAGATGATCGAGGCAACCACCAGCCCCTCAAAGGAAAAGACCAGTCGAAGGCCCACCACTTGCTCGATCCACGATCCAATGGCGCTATTGGGGCTGAAGGCCACCAGCAAGTAGAAGCCGATGACCGTGGGAGGTAGCACCAAAGGTAAGCTCACGATCGATTCAACCACGGGTTTGACCTGTGAAGTAGAAAATGCCATCCAGTACGAAAGAGGCAATGACAGCAAGAGTAGCAATGCTGTCGTGGTCAGCGCCAGTTGGAAGGTCAATATGAACGGCTCCCAACTCATGGTGCAGATAGCATGACTTCGTTCGTTTTCACCATGGCCACGACTTTTGAGCCCTTGCTGATTTTCAGTTGCTCTACTGCTTGACTGGTCACAATGGACGAAATGTACCCCACGTCCGTATGGATTTCCAATCGGCTGAGGAGCCTTCCTTTTTGTAGTGATTGCACGGTCCCAGATAGCTGATTTTGGAGACTGATGCCATTTATGCCTGGTAAGCCGATGACCACCTCGGTTTCCTTGAAGACCACATTCACTGACTGCCCCACTTTGAGGTAATCCACCGTCTCCGGCGTGTCAATGATGATGGCGGAGAATATGGACTGGCCTACTTCGGCCCGCACCAGGGTCAGGGCACTATCCACTTGCAGATTCACAATTTGGCCTTTGAGCGTATTCATTGGAAAGGTCGAAGTTAGGTGAAATTAGCCCATGTTTTGAAAGAGCGACGTTAGTTGTGTCATAGCGAAATGCCAACAGCAACTTTGGTAAATCAGTTTTCCCGTCAGGTGGAAACACCTGACCGCACCTATAAAACTTGAGACTCCCCAACTCTGAACTATCCGCCGTCAATCGGTGCCTATCAATCGACTGCATACTGCCCACGGCGGACCCTCACCGACACAAATGCCACCACGGCCAACAATACCAGCAGCACCATCTCTACCTGTAGGCCGAACCACTTGTTGGGCATGAGGCCGGCTTGGGCGATCAGGAAGATCACCAGCGCGACTAATGCCAAGACGGCATTCTCGATGCCCGGCTTGCCTTTGGAGAAGATCGCGGTCATGATCATCGGGCCCAGTAGCGAGGTGCCCGCAAAACTCAGCCTACCTAGCAGCACCAATTCGTCTCCACTGAAGATCGAGAAGATCAATGCGGCTGCAGCGAAAAAGTAAATGGAGGCTTTTACCTTCCAAAAAGACACATCCTTGCCTGCTAGCGAGCGAAACTCATTCCCCATCGCGAAGATCTGTGAGTCGCTCGTCGAGAGAGCCGCTGCAATCAAGCCGATGATGGTGGCGGCCGCCATAAAGGAGGTTTGATCGTTGAGCAACATATTAGACAAGAAGTCTGCCGTGGACAAATCACCGTACTTTGAGACACCATAGAATCCGAGGGCCAAAGTGGGCAGGATGACCAGCATCGCGAATACCCCCACCGAGAAAGCCATCATGTGGGTGGACTTGATGTTTTTCATGATCACGACTCGTGTGGTGAGCTGCGGTTGAGTCACGGGCAGCATCATGATCACTAGCGCGGAGGAAATCAGGAATTGTATCGAAAACAGTCCTTTGGGTCCCGGCACTGAAAGCAATTTGGGATGAGTCTCTCCAATGGTAGCAAACATCTCCGGTACCCCTCCAAAGTACCTGATGCATCCTATAGCTACGAGCCACACGATGATCAACAGGATCGTACCTTGTACAACATCTGCGTACAGAATGGCTCGCAATCCTCCGGTCGCACTGTAGAAGAGCATCAGAAAGACGATCATAATGGCCCAACCCCAGTAGGGGAGGAACGTGGGAAATGCCGCATTGAGGAAGATGGCAATGCCTCTCACCTGGATGGACACATAGGGAATCAGGAATAAGAATATCCCGGCGAAGTAGATGTAGGCAGCGAGGTTGGTTCCGTAGCGCTCTCGCATCAGTCCCGCAACGCCGGTGAATCCCGATTGCTTCACGCGCCGACGCAGGTGCAGGCTGAAGTAGATCAGAAAAAATACCATCACGGCATCAGAGAAGGCGAGGAAGATCCAGGCACCTACGCCGTGGTTGCGGAAGAAGTCT
>JBCCXG010000884.1:0-2467 GCA_039191945.1 Bacteroidota bacterium | reverse complement strand
GCTATGTCCGGAAACTTTCTCCCCCGAGCATGACGGACATAACCATATCCATTTCAAATGCAATACTTGTGGCCAGGTCGAGTGTCTGATGGATGAGGCGGTTCCGGCTGTTTCTGTCCCCGAAGGCTACAAAGTGGAGATGGTCAACTTGATTGTGGACGGCGTTTGCGCGCATTGTTCTTGAAATCAATCAGGCCCGTTACATGATCCCAAATCGTCCGAATCTTATGAAATACTCATCAAAATCACTACAACTAGTGATCGTCTTGGAGAATTCACTACAGATAGTGACCGTCGAAAATATTTACTATGTGCAACTTTAATGCAGAAAGTGGGTTTCTGATGAAGGCAGAAAGCTACGGTGTCCTTTTCAATACTTGGTCTGGTGCTGCCCAGCTCTGATAAATGGAAGAGGTTTTGTGCGTGTAGATGGCTGATGCCAAGTATGTATTACGATCCCAATGAAATACCTGTTTTTACTAGTCCTAAGCATATCGCTTCAAATAGCTGAAGCGCAGAGCGAAAACTGCGATCAAAAAGTAGAAGGTCAGATTTTTGACCTCATCACGAAGGATCCGCTTCCCTATGCCACAATCAAAGTATTAGGTACAGATAAAGGCACTGTCGCAGATGAGAATGGCGTCTTTCGTTTCGAAGAAGTCTGCGGCTTGGAAGTTGATCTCGAGGTGCGTTTTATCGGATTCAAGACCATGGTGCACCATCACGATTTTCATCACGGTGATGCGATCCTCTATTTAGCTACGGTGGATACGGAACTGGAAGGGATTGTGGTTGAGAATACGAAGCTGAGTCAGATCCAATCACTAGCGGTTCAGAAGAAAGACATTGTCAAAGGTACCATAGCCACTACATCGATTGGGGCACTCTCCGAAGAACTTACGGGAGTTTCTCTCTTGAAGACAGGATCAAATGTGGCCAAACCGATCATTCACGGTCTTCATTCCAACAGGGTCTTAGTGATCAACGATGGCGTAAGGCATGCCTATCAGGTCTGGGGTCTCGAGCATGCCCCTGAGATAGATCCTTCGCATGTGGATCGAATCGAAATTGTAAAGGGAGCCGGCACCGTGAAATATGGACCTGAAGCGTTGGGAGGTGTGATCCTCTACAACTCGAAACGACCGACTTTGGATCAACCATTAACGGGATCAGTGACATCGGCGTACCAAACGAACGGACGTGCGGGTAGCGGACAAATCAACCTAGGCCACGGCACCGAACGCTTTGCCTGGAATGTGGGAGGTTTTGGGATTTACCAAGGCGATCTGGAGGCACCAGATTACAATCTCACCAATACCGGGAAGAGAGAATACGGGGCTAGTTTCAACACGCTCTATCACCGGCCTATATTCGATTTGCAAGTCTCTGGCAGTTTTTTCTCTCAGGACATCGGGATTCTCCGAGCCTCCATTGTGGGTAACCTAACGGACCTTCAGAACGGCATTGACAATGGTGAGCCTGTCCCTACTTTTGATCCTACCTACAGCCTCCAAAACCCAAAGCAGCAAACGGAACATGCGTTGGTCAAGTCAGTGTTTTCACTTTACCTTGGCGAACATACCTTCAACATACAATACGCCGTACAGCGCAACGTCAGAGTAGAATTTGATGTGCGCAGAGGTGAACTCAATGACCGCCCTGTGATCGATTTGGAAATGTGGTCGCACAGCGTTGAGACTGAGTGGATTCAGCCGGAAAGAGGGCGCTGGAGCGGTAGCTCGGGCATACAATTGTTCACCCAAAGCAGTGTCAACGAACCGGGCTCTAACCCCGTCAATTTTGTCCCGGACTATGACGTACTCAACATTGGAGCTTTCACCATCCAGGCCTTGAACTTCAATAACACCACCATCGAGGCAGGAGCCCGATTTGATTATCAATCTTTGAGCGTTGCCGATACGATCAGGGAGCGCACCATCTACGCCAACGATGTAAGCTTTGCTAACGCCACGTTTACTTTAGGAATAAGGAAGCAAGTGAACGAAAAGCTTTCCCTCTTTTCTAATATTGGCTCCGCCTGGCGACCGCCCAATGTTTCGGAGCTTTACTCCTTTGGTTATCATTTTTCGCGCTTGCAGTTTGGCATGTGGAGATATGACCTGGAGCCGACGATTTCTACCCCACCCGACCGTGTCTTTGACCAATCACTTCGACCTGTGCCGTCAGAGAAAAGCTACAAGTGGGTCTCGGGATTGGACTGGACAAGCAATCAGGTGACCGCCGAGCTGATCGTGTATGCCAACCAGATCAACGACTATATTTTTTTGAGGCCCTATGGGGTTACGACAGGTATCACCGGTACGTTCCCATTCTTTATCTACGACCAGACGAACGCGTTCTTCTTGGGTAGTGATCTCGATATCCGATAGCGTCATACACCATCCTGGACTTCGGAGGTGAAGGTCTCCTACGTCTATGCGGTGGAAAGGGGCAGCAATCAACCTGT
>JBCCXG010000883.1:0-2467 GCA_039191945.1 Bacteroidota bacterium | reverse complement strand
GAATACCGTAGCGTCATGGGCTCTACGTCGTCGTGAAGTGACACATAGTTGAAGTCCTTGACGACCCCGATGACCTTGCCTTCTCGTCCCCATTGAGCAAAGCGTTGGCCGACGATCTCCGAAGGATCCGGATACCCAAATAGCTTTGCCGCTGATTCGTTCACGATCAGTGAGTTGATGCTATCAAGTGGAAAGTCTCTAGAGTAGTTGCGACCGGCCACGATTTCCATCTGATAGGTGGGTATGAAATCTTCATCGATCTCGTAGAGGGCAGGGCCTTTTGCCGTCATCTCACCTGTTGGACCTTCGATTTCGGTGTGGGCATTGGGGAAGAAGTCTCCCGGTGTCGCCCTCGAGGCACTGATCGATTGTACTGCGGGGTGCTTTAGAAACTCAGCCTTCAACAAGGCAAGACTTCGTTGCACCCGGGAGTCATAACCATATTCCAAAACCAATACCTGCTCGTCCTCAAACCCTTTGTCGTACTGGCGGAGAAACGATAGCTGATTGGTAACCACTACCGTGCCTACTAATAGGATCAGAGACAGTGCAAACTGCAAGACGACGAGTGACTTTCGGAGCCAGGAGCCTCGTGTTGAGTGCTTGAAGGTGCCCCGCAAGACGGTGATGGGCCTGAAACTAGACAAAGCGAAAGCCGGATAGGCCCCCGCCAAAAGCCCGATACCCAGGATCCCCAAGACGGCCAGGAGGAGTACCTTCGGAGTCAATAACCATGCGATGGGTAGCGTCTTACCCACCAAACGCTCGAGATAACTATGACCCAGGAAGGTAAAGAATACCGCGATCGCGGTTGCAATCAGCGTAAGGATGGTTGCTTCCAACAGAAACTGCAGTACGAGCGCTTGTCGACTCGATCCCACTGTTTTCCGAACAGCCACCTCCTTGGCACGGGCAATGGACCGAGCTGTGCTTAGATTGGTGAAATTGATGATGGCAATTGCCAACAGAAAACCTGCAATGCAGATAAACAAGTAGATATTATCGGCATTGCCGGTGGGCCCAGGTTGACGCTTGGCATCAGATGCTAGATAAGCCGATGCGAGCGGCTCAAACTGAAAGGTATAGGCAAACCCCTGATTGAAATATTTCTGCAAGGCAATGGGTATCTGTGCCTCGAGGGAAGCGATGTCGGCCCCCTCATGGATGGTAAAGTAGGTATAAAAGTCAACGTAGCCCCAATACCCAAAGATCTCCGGGCGCCTCTTAATGAAGCTCGTCATGGAAATACACGCGTCAAAACTAAAATGCGAATTGGGCGGGATCTCATAGACGCCGGTTACTTCGTATTGCTCGTCACTATCCAGCAGGAGCGACTTACCTACGGGGTCATCATCGCCAAAGTACTTCCTCGCCATCTTGTGCGATAGGACAATCGTGGAAGGACGTTGGAGGGCCGTTTCGGGATTACCGTAGATCCATTTCCAGCTGAAGACATGATGCAACGTGGAGTCCCCGTACACTATGTTCTTCTCCTGAAATCGCTGGCCATTATACTCAACCAGCCAATCGAAGTTGCTCGTAAACCTAAAGACATGCTCTATCTGCGGAAAGTACTCGGTAAGTACATCTGCGACGGGTGCATTGCCCCAGACCTGCAGTTCAGACTGCGGCAGGGTATCTTTCGCCACTTCCTCACCTACCTGTCCGTAGTAGTGCAATACCCGATAGGTGCGCTCGTACTTCTCATTGAAGGTGTCGTACGAAGCCTCATTCTTAACGTAGATCAGGATTAGCAGGCAGGAAGCGATGCCGATTGCCAGTCCGCTGATGTTGATGACCGAGAACACCCCACTTCGAAGGATACTCCGAAGGCTTACTTTGTAGTAGTTTTTAAACATGCCGTAATTATTGAGTTTTTGATCTGTTGTTGGTTTTTTGACGATGCCAGGTCGAAAAAACCTGATGACATTCCACATGTACCTCCTTCGGGCGACTAACGGGCCCCTGTCGACCACTTCTTCGTAGAACTGCTCTTCGATGTCACCCAGGATGCTTTCTTGCAACCTGGGCTTACAGTACCACTCAATGAACCTTTGGAAATACTTCGGTGGTTGTGGCTTAGCCATGTTGAAACTCAAATGGTCTCAAGAAGTCAGTTCGCCCTTGAAATAGGTCGGCATTACTCATCCTTTAGTATTTCGGAAGGGTTCAAATGAGCCGCCTGGATCGTCTTGAAGCTCATCGTCAGTAGGGATACCATGAAAACGACCAATGCCGCATATACAAAAAGATACCATTGGATATCGATTCTGTAGGCAAACCCCTCCAACCAGCGGTCCATCACCTCAAATGACACGGGTACCGCGAAAAACATAGCGATAAGGAAGAGCTTTACAAAACCTTTGGAGAGCAGTGCCACGATGCGTTGCGTCGATGCGCCCAATACTTTCCTAATGCCTATTTCCTTCGCGCGTTGATTAGTGCTGTAAACCGTAAGCCCAAAGAG
>JBCCXG010000882.1:0-2485 GCA_039191945.1 Bacteroidota bacterium | reverse complement strand
CCTTACGGGTCTGTTTCTTTGTCTGTTCCTCATCGTACACCTATTGGGCAACACACAGTTGCTCCTACCGGCGGATGAGGCCATTGGGAAATTCAATGGCTATTCGAAGTTCATGACGGGAAATCCGATCATTAAGATCGTTTCCTATGCCCTTTACGCTTCGATCGTATTGCACGCAGTTTACGCCTTGGTGATCACCCTGCAAAACCGGCAATCCTCAGGTGGTCAGTATGCCTACGATCAGCGGGAAAAGACGAGTAAGTGGTACTCCCGAAATATGGGTCTGTTGGGTGCCGTACTGCTGCTGTATCTCGTCATTCATATGAAGGACTTCTGGTATCAGTACAAGTGGGGGAACATTCCTCTTGACGAAGCTGGCAACAAAGATCTTTATACCATTGTGGTGGAAGCCTACGGTCAGTGGTGGTACGTACTGCTCAATGTCCTGGCATTTGTCGCTTTAGGCTACCATCTATTGCACGGGTTTTTCAGCGCCTTCAAATCGTTGGGTGCCTACCCCCCTCGGCTTTCTAAACTATTGTATTTTTTCTCGGTGGGACTTACGGTGCTGTTGACTGCAGGCTTCATTGTGATCCCCATTTACGTCTACTTTAAGTTTCATTCGTGATGATAGCAGATCTTGAGATAGAGCAGTTGGTATTGGATGCTAAGATCCCGGAAGGGCCATTGGCGGAGAAGTGGAGTCGATACAAAGCCACTTGTCGATTGGTCAGTTTCAACAATAAAAAGAAACTGGACATCATCGTCGTTGGGACCGGGCTCGCCGGAGCCTCGGCCGCCGCCTCTTTTGCAGAAGCTGGCTACAATGTACACGCTTTTTGTTTCCAAGACTCTGCCCGGCGGGCCCACTCGGTAGCGGCACAGGGTGGGGTCAATGCTGCCAAAAACTATCAAAATGATGGGGACAGCGTCTATCGGATGTTCTATGACACGATCAAAGGAGGTGATTTTCGCTCCAGAGAAGCAAATGTGTACCGGTTGGCCGAGTGTTCATCGAGTTTAATTGATCAGGCGGTTGCGCAAGGGGTGCCCTTCGGCCGTGAATATGGTGGCTACATCGCCAATCGCTCTTTCGGGGGCGTGCAGGTGCGACGAACCTTCTATGCTCGCGGTCAGACGGGCCAGCAGCTGCTGATGGGCAGCTATTCCGCTTTGATGCGGCAAGTCGAGTCGGGCAAGGTGACACTCCATACGCGACACGAGATGCTAGAGCTGGTCACCATCGATGGTAAGGCGAAAGGAATCATCGCGCGCAACCTGGATACGGGGGCTATTGAAAGATACGGGGCACATGCCGTAGTGCTGGCGACTGGAGGGTTTGGAAAGATCTATTATTTGTCGACCCTTGCCATGGGTTGTAATGGATCAGCGATCTGGCGGGCCCATAAGAAGGGAGCATTAATGGCCTCTCCCAGCTGGACTCAAATACACCCCACCAGCCTGCCACAGTCAGGAGAACACCAGTCGAAGTTGACCCTGATGTCCGAGTCGCTTCGCAACGATGGCCGAATCTGGGTGCCGTTGAAGAAAGGGGACGATCGGAAACCCGGCGACATTCCGGAGGATGAAAGAGATTATTATCTGGAGCGTAGGTATCCGGCGTTTGGGAATCTGGCGCCTCGAGACATTTCCTCTCGGGCTGCCAAAGAGCGAATTGACGCAGGTCACGGTGTTGGCCCGCTGAAGAATGCGGTCTACCTCGACTTCAAACACGCGATCGACGAATATGGCGAATCCGTGATCAAAGAGCGCTACGGTAACCTATTCCGTATGTATGAAAAGATCACCGGTGTCAATGCCTACAAAGAGCCTATGAAGATCAGTCCAGCAGCGCACTTCTCCATGGGGGGACTGTGGGTAGACTACGAACTGAGCACGACGATTCCGGGACTTTATGCCCTCGGTGAATGCAATTTCTCAGATCATGGGGCCAATCGATTGGGAGCCAACTCGCTGCTACAGGCCTGCGTAGATGGATACTTCATCATTCCTTATACTATCGGAAACTACCTGGCGGATGACATCAAAACCGGCCCCATTGGGACCGATGACCCGGCATTTGATGAAGCGGAGGAGCGTGCGAAGGACCTTCTTGACCAACTGTTGTCGATCCAGGGCACGAAGTCGGTGGATCATTATCACAAGCATTTGGGTAAGATCATGACCGACAAGTGCAGTGTGTCGAGAAGTGCTTCTGGACTTGAAGAGGCAATCAAGGACATTAAATCTCTCCGGGAAGATTTTTGGGACAACGTACGCGTACCCGGCGTCGCCAGCTATGTCAACTCTGAGTTGGAGAAGGCAGGAAGGGTCGCAGACTATCTTGAGCTTGGTGAGCTCATGTGCTGGTACTCCTCGCGGAAATGCGCTCCACATGATTCATCGCGCGTCAACGCATCCCAGCACATGAGCTCACCAAGCTCCAGATAGTCTGCGACCCTTCCTGCCTTCTCCAGCTCAGAGT
>JBCCXG010000881.1:0-2495 GCA_039191945.1 Bacteroidota bacterium | reverse complement strand
GATGCTGAAACGAACAGATGGTTGGGTTCGTCTAGTTTCGCGGGATCTCCCGCGACAAGTTGGAAGTTGAAGACATCAAAGAAGCCAGCATCGGTAAAGTAAGCAGCCTCCGTTTCGTGCACCTGTCCGCCATAGCCACAATGAAAATCCATTCCTGATACCTGCGTGGCGGCAACCACCTCTGGCACCTCATCCAAAATGGCATCTTTAAGCGCCAAGAAATTGTCAGCATTCTGCCGCTGAATTTCCCCTGTTTCGATACTTACATTGATCCGACCAGTCCGATAAACCTGGTGATCTTCATTCCTATGCAGACTTTCAAAGTTGGTCTCAAAATGCACGTATTGAAAGATCAGGAAGCTGGCCATCAAACCGATACTCAGCCCAAAGATGGCAATGGCTGCATGCTGCTTATCTCGTCGGATATGGCGAATCGCCATCTTGATATTGTTGACGATCATGACATCGTTGAGTGAAAGATGGAATCTTTGGATGACGGAGGGCCTCATGAGCAGTATCACTTCTCTTCGGTAGATCCTTCGGGCCTTTTTCACACCATAGCGTTGGGTATTTTCGATAAAGGCCTCTTCAATATCACCCGCCAGTTCATCGTATAATTCTTCGCGACAGCATCGTCTGAGGAGCCATTGAAAGAGGCGTGGAATGCGTGGAGAGGGATCGGTCATGACTGCACGGCCTGTATGGCCATCTGAAAGGATTTACGAATGGCTTCCGCTTCGTCCAAAGCCCTTTGCCCGAGTGGTGTCAGGTGATAGTATTTCTTGCGCTTACCTCCTCTTTTTTTGCTGGCCTCCCCGAGCTTACCACTGAGATAACCTTTCTCTTCCAATCGGGACAAGGCACTGTGCAACGCGCCTCGGCTGATAGATCTGCCGGAGTGTTTACTGATTTCTTTTTGGATCAGCACTCCGTAGGCGTTATCGTTCAATACAATCACCGTGAGCAGCACAATCTCCTGAAACTCCCCGAGGTAGGTCCCTTTCATATTGCATTCATTTACGAATTAAATATATTGTATTCATTTACGAACTATATAGGAAAAGGTTGTAGCTAGAGGCCTTCATTCCTATTCTGCTCAACTCAAAGCTGAGGAGTCAGTCATCGATCTGTCGCTAGGTCAAAAAAGCAATGGGCAGCTAAGAGTGGAGAGGAACCGTGTAAAAAGCCGCCGGATTGAGCTTGTCTGAGCCCGGGTCGAAATGCCCAAGTAGCAGGACACAATGGATTTCGACCAGCCTGCTTTCGCCATTGTGCAGCCATAGCCTCACAAGCTATGCTAGCTTTTTGCAGACCTCTCTTTCACATCACACTAGTTCGCATCTACCACCTGACCGGAGCCACTGATACTCGAGTCAATGGTTGGATTACCCCGGTAGCGCACATTGCCGCTCCCCGCAATGCTCACTTCTAAGAGGTCGGTGACCGTAACGCTCGCGCTGCCCGAGCCGCTGATAGCGATCTCACATTCGCTGACGGGTAAGTCGAATGTGTCGACATTGCCTGAACCGCTGATCCGGATTTCAAGATTTTGCGCTTCACCGCTTACCGAAATGTTCCCAGACCCACTGGTGGAGCATTCCATCGTATTTGCATCAAACCTACCCTCAATTGCTCCTGAGCCAGAAGTGCTGAGGGAAACCAAGTCTTGCGTGAAGGTGTCCTGCACGGTGACCGAGCCGGAGCCGCTTGTGCCGATCTGTTCCAGCTCGGGTACTGTGATGTTAATGGTGAGGTCGTAGTTGCCATTCACACAGTTGTCCCAGCCGATTTCCCACTCGCCGTTGACCACGCGGATTCGTAGCTCGTCGATCACGCTCTGTGGCGCTTCGACGATGATTTGTTGGGTGGGTCCCTGGCTGATAATCACCTCTCCTGGTATCTCTACTGCGATCCTATTGATTGGATCCAAGAATAGTTCTTCGGTCACAACTGGCCCCGATGCTGGGGTACAGTTGTCGTCAGAGTCACTGCATGCAACGAATAGGCAAGCAACCAAAAGTGCCAAAGCAGAATGTAGGCGTTTCATTTTTTTCTATTTTGAGTGATTGAATTCCATTGGTAGCGTTCAGGTCATCAAGCGCTGTTTCCAGTACTCGGCCCAACCCGCCTCTATATCAGATACGGCATTTCTCACCTGAAGATCGGGTGCTGGCCCCAATCGGTCGAGTCTATCTGCATCGCAACGCGCCATGAAGGTTGCTTTTAGGTCGTACTTTTATTACATCGCCACGAAGAGGTCTTGCCGGATCCAGGCCATCCCATTAATTTGAACCTATGCGCAAAACCTGTCTGTCTGCTTTTTTGGTGGTGCTTTTCGCAGGGCATTCCCCGCTCGCACAGAAACGGGACATCCCTGCGCCAGATATAGCGAACGTGAAATATGGTGTTCACGACCGTAATGTCATGGATGTTTGTTTTTCTGATACGACCAAAGTCACGCCTCTCGCCCTCTACATACATGGAGGAGGTTTTGT
>JBCCXG010000880.1:0-2496 GCA_039191945.1 Bacteroidota bacterium | reverse complement strand
GGGCTCAGAGGAGGTGGCTTCCCAGCAGCCAGCGACGAAATTCAGTAAATTTCTTTACAACAAAATCAAAGCCTATGACTACCACGCTCTCATCATTGGTGTGGATGATTACAAGCATGAATCCGTGGTGGACCTGGACAACCCCATCAGTGATGGCGAAAAATTGCAAAAGGTGCTCACGGAACGCTATCGCTTCAGCCCGGACAATATCACGACCCTGGAAAATCCCACGAGAACCGAAATCATCGAATCCTTTGACAACCTTTCAGGTGAAATGACCGATCAGGATAACCTGGTCATCTTCTATGCTGGTCATGGCATTTGGGACGAAAATCTGCAGCAAGGCTACTGGCTGCCCAGTGACGCGAAGGCCGACTCCAAAGCTGCCTGGCTCTCAAACTCCACAATCAGGGATTACATCACGGGCATTCGAAGCAAGCATACATTGCTCATCGCCGATGCCTGCTTTAGCGGGGGCATTTTTAAGACGCGCGACGTGTTCGTCGGGGAGACCCTAGGCTTCGCTAATATCTTCAAGCTCCCTAGCCGGAAGGCCATCACCAGTGGCAACCTAACACCGGTGCAAGACATCAGCGTATTCATGAAGTACTTCATCAAGACCCTGGAGGAGAATGAAAACCCTTTGCTTGCAGCTGAAGAGCTCTTCAGCTCAGTGAAGATACCGGTAGCGAACAACAATATGAGTGGTCAGGTGCCTCAGTATGGAGATATCCTCAACGCCGGTGACGAGGGCGGTGACTTTGTGTTTATCCTGGAGCAAGGGGACGAAGACATGTGATCAGTCACTCCGAATGATCAAATCCATCAACTCCTGACTGTCGGATAAGGCCTTGTTTCGAGGCTGTGTAGGATTCACTTCGGATTCCTCGGGTACGGCTTCCTGTGCCACATAGATGGTCTTCTCTACCTCGATGAACCGATCTAGAAAGACGGTATCCGTTCGTGCAACCTCTACAGTATCTGTCCGAACCACTTCTACGATGCGCTCCACCTGCTCTACCTCAGCCGGTCGATCAAATACCCACCAACTCACGACAAAAGCGGCAATTGCCGCAACAGCATTGGTATATGCAGGCACCTTGGTCGTAAATAAAACGCCACGAGGTGCACGGCTTCTTTTCAGCTCGCGCATCAAATCTCCCTTCAGCGATGGATCTAGGGCCCTTCTTTCCACCCGGACATCAGCAATCGCCTGATGATAAGTACGCAATTCATCATCAGTGAATTGAGCCAGCATTTGCCGCTCTTCCAAAGTCAGCTCCTCAGGAGCCTTGTTTCTTAATAATTCCTCGATTCGCTCAAAATCTTCCATCACTATTCAATCAATGATTTCCTTAGTTGTGCTTTCGTGTAAAATATCTTCGATTTAACCGTACCCTCTGGCATCGAGAGCAGTTCCGCGATTTCTCGAATTGATAGGTCCTGTTGGTACCTCAACAGAAAAATGGTCCTGCGGTCCTCATCCATACCCTCCAGCAGTTGATGCACTTCGCGCTCCTGAGCAGCATGGTCGATAGCGGCCGTATTGATCGCCGTCTGGCGATTCCCGTTGACTTTTTCCTCTTGGTGAAATGCCTGCTCAAAAGCAGCCTTCCGGTAGGCGTTTTTGCACATGTTACTAGCAATTCGAAACAGCCACGGCTCAAAAGCGCGATCACCATCGTAGAGATCGGCTTTGTGTATCAGCTTGGTAAAAAGCTCCTGCACGTAGTCCCTGGCCATCTCCGAATCCGACCAAAGCATGCGAAAGAAGAATGCATTGAGCCGAGGGGCATACCGATCGTAGAGCTCCGAAAAAGCGCGATGATCCTTGCGTTGCACAAGGACCATCAACTCACTGTCCGTTTTACTATCGTATGTCTTAAAAGACACTACTGCTCGATCACCTCCATAAACGGTCTCGCCCCTACCCTGGTATCCGATCCCTCATAGTCCAGAACACTGTGAATGGTACACTCTTCGGGCGGTTGGCGCCAACTGCCTCCCATCGCTTTGCCTTCTTCGTCGATCATCTCGGCCAGATTGCCGACGACATCGAAGAGCCCCATACCATTGGCAAAGTAGGTACCAACGGGAGAGGTCAGGGTCCAGCCATCGCCTTTGATTCCTGCCGGGCAGGTGATCTCTTCGGGTGCACCGACGTTGGCCAGGTAGCAAGTATGCTTGTTGGTGATGCTGTTGCGTCGCTGCCAGTCCCACAGTGCCCAGGGGTAGCTCACCTCCTGCTCACTCATTTTGTAGGATCTGGTTTCCTTCTTATTCTGTTGCTCATGGGCTAGCACGGTATTCTCCTCAAAAGTCCAGGATTGAAAGTCCTTGTATCCCAGCGCGGCCACCTTCCACTCGGCCATCGTGGGTAAACGAAAGATCACTTTTTTGTACCTGCGTTTCTCCTGTGCGTTGTATTGCACGGTCAACCACTCACAGTAGGCTTTGGCCCCTTCGTAGGGGATATCCAGGGCCGGATGCTTAAGG
>JBCCXG010000879.1:0-2508 GCA_039191945.1 Bacteroidota bacterium | reverse complement strand
TCAAGGCTTCATTTTTGTAGGCATCAAGCTTGTCGGAAAGCAGCCAGGCATCGTGCACCATGATGATCTGGTCCTTATTGAAGCCAAGCTTCTTGTTGCGGATATAGGATAGCTGATCATAAATAATCGCAGTCCCCACAATCATAATGATTGAAATGGTGAACTGGAGAACCACGAGGGTGCTGCGAATCCCACCACTTTTCATCCCCAGGTTAAGCTTCCCTTTGAGCACCTCCGAGGGACGAAACTTTGAGAGGTAAAAGGCAGGATAGCTGCCAGCAAGGAATCCCACCATGATGATGACCGCGAGTAGCCCTCCAACGAAGGTGACAGAAAAAAGATTGCCGTACTCGAGGGTCTTACTGGAGAGTTCCTCAAAGTAGGGTAGGGCCGCCGCAGAGAGGCCAAAGGCCAGCAGAAATGCAATCAGACAAATAATCACGGCCTCTGCCAGGAACTGATTGATCAGTTGGCCACGGTACGCGCCCATCGCTTTGCGCACACCGACTTCCTTCGCACGGCTGGCAGAGCGTGCCGTAGCAAGATTCATGAAATTGATACACGCCAGCAGCAGGATGAACGCAGCAATCGCCGAGAAGATGTACACATAGTTGATGTCCCCGTTGGGCTCAAACTCCCCCAACTTGTCGGAGTGCAGATGGATCTCCTTCATGGGGAACAGACGGAAGCCTGCGTAGTTGCCGGACTCTTCAAATTCCTCCAAAGTCGCACCCATAAATTGTCGAATTTCGGGCCCGATGTATTTTTCGATGATGTAGGGTGACTTGTTATTGATCACGTCTGGATCGGTTCCCGGTTGCAACTTGAGATACGTGGCAAAGTTGAAGCTCATCCAGACTTTGGACTTGGACTCCTCGCGACCTTCCATGGCAAAAATGAGGTCAAAGTGCATGTGTGACCGGTTGGGCATGTCGGCAAAGACTCCTGTCACCTCGTAGTCGGTACTGCTACCGATGACGACTTCCTGACCTAATGGGTCGTTGTTCCCAAAAAGCTTCTTAGCTACCGTCTCGCTAATGGCCACGGTGTTCGGTCGCTTAAGTACTTCCTCGGTGTTTCCCTGGATCAGTTCAAAATCGAAAAACTGGAAGAAATTAGAGTCAGCAAATACCGTCTTTTCCTCTTTGAAGGTCTCATCCTGGTCCTTTCGCTTGATGAATCGCTCTCCGACCTGCCGCAGACGCACGGCGCTGACGACCTCGGGAAATTCATCCATCATGGCTTGCGCAGCTGGCACGCTTGACAAAGACATGTCAAATTCATTGCCATTCAGTGCGGCAGCGAAGTCAAGCCGATGAATATCCTCAAGATCCTGGTGGAAAGTATCGTAGCTGAGCTCATCAGTTACATAAAGTGTGATGAGAATGAAACAAGCAAGCCCGATGGATAGGCCGAGTACGTTGATGGAGGAATAGAAGACGTGCTTTCGTAGGTTGCGGATAGCAGTGGTCAGGTAGTTCTTGATCATGTCGACGATTATTTTGAGTAATTGACCTTTGGGTAGTTGATGCAGACCTTCTGCGAAAGGTTGCAGCAAGATTTGAAAAAGTTACATTGTATTATATGGTATTAGGTAATACAAGGTTACATGTATTACCATTTTTCTACGCAGTCGTTTGACCGGACCCTCGCCCAGGCAGGATGGTACAAGGATACGATTGTCAAAAAAAAATTAGATATTTGCGAACAACGGCAAGTTCAACAACCGGCTTGGCTTATGAAGTTCGCAAAACGCCTGAGAAGAAGCATCGACGTCATTGTTTTGATCCTCCTGACTATGGTTGGGGTCGTCTGTTCATTTCTCTTATTGACAGGCAAGCTCTAACCCTATTCGCTATTGACGGCTTTCTTTAAGAACCTATGCAGCGGGGTGCACGCATGGAACAAGGGAGTCAAAGTCAAAGCGAGGTCCTTTCCGAAATACTCCTCGATGGGTAGCTCTTTCATGTAGAAAAATTGCTTATGATACAGTAACGGCAGTCTGACAGCCGCCTGTGACCATTCCGTGTCTAACCGCTTGACTTTCTCTCCCCCGATATCGCCAAACTCATTTTTAAAGCTGGAATCGTTTAAGATATAGATGATCTCCTCCTCGTGGGCTACGACATATCTTCTTATAGCCTTTAGGTCTTGCGTCGAGGATTGATACAGACCACCACCCACATGGATCCGATCGGCTCCAATGCCCAGATAGAACCCTGGGTTCTGTGACTTACGCCCTCCGGGAGTGAAGTTAGCCTTCATCAATAGGTGGTACGGACGCTTATCTTTAGAAAACCTGATGTCCTTGTTGATCCGCATGATGATCGCCTTTGGGTCTTCTGGAATCTGTGGATCCAAGGGCTTGAGTACTTCGATCAGTTCATTTACGAGTTGATGAAAAGGTGCTTTGACATGTAGCTCATACTGTTTCTTGTGGGTGTGGAACCAATCCTTGTGATTGTTTTCTTCCAACTTCCTAAAGAAATCGACATATGCTTTGGTGAT
>JBCCXG010000878.1:0-2517 GCA_039191945.1 Bacteroidota bacterium | reverse complement strand
GGAAAGTAAATTGGCTTTCTGAAATTCGTTGATACTACCAATGAGTTTTTGCAATTGGTCACCTCCTTCAATGACGAACTGTAAATACTCACTCGCTTTATCATTCTCTTTGGAGACTTTTTGGGCTTTGGAGATCGACCGGAAGGACAACTGGAACGACAATAACACCTTCACCTATCTGTTGCTTGATGATCCCTCAAACTATGGGCGATTCCTCACCAACCTTGAAGACCTTAATGAGCGCCTAAAAGTGGAAGAAAAGCTGTCTGCTGAGCGAGTTGCTGCGCAATTGATGAAAGATATTCACCTACACTCTGACAAGTCTTTCGAGGCAGAGGTTAATGGCGACTATTACTCTGTGATCTTCCTATTTGGGATTGCGATCCTGGTAATTGTCATTGCCGTGGTGAACTACATCAACCTATCCACTGCCAAGTCATTGGACCGCGCTAAGGAGGTCGGTATCCGCAAGGTGCTGGGAAGCTCAACGTCCATGCTTCGTAGTCAATTCTTCACGGAATCTGTGATCTTAAACTTCCTGGCAGGTCTTATTGCATTGATATTCATTTCCATTGCCTTAGGTCCCTTCAAAGTACTGGCCTCACTTCCGGACGATTTTGAACTCTTTACATCTGCTTTTTTTTGGGTTTCTTTTGGAGCGATTCTAGTCCTCAATAGCTTGGTCTCTGGCATCTTTCCAGCGCTGATCCTTTCGTCATTCAAGCCCTTGGGAGCACTACGGGGAAAATATGGGGCTTCGCCGAGAGGTGCTGGTCTGCGCCGAGTACTGGTAGTGCTTCAATTCGCAATTACGTCATTCTTATTGGTTTTGACGCTGGTCATTACCCAGCAGCTACAGCATATGCGTGAGAAGGATTTGGGCGCGGATATTGAAAGGGTGATTGCGGTCAATGTGCCTGGCGATGTAATCACAGAGCAAGGGGCTATGGCTTTTGCCAGCGCGGTGAGAAATCATCAGGACTTCAATGAGGTAAGTGCTACTGATTGCTTGCCCGGTATGCCTGCCCATCAGATGGGAACAACAACCGGCGTGAACCCGGTGGATGCCCTTGAAAAGCCCAACAATAACATGTACATCATGTTCGCCGATGCTCACTTCGTCCCGACTTTAAATATCAACTTATTGGCCGGTGAGAACTTCCGCGAGAAGGAAGTGGAGGATGTCATGATTGTGAACGACGAGGCCATGAGAGTCTGGGGCTATGCTACGCCAGAGGAGGTCCTCGATCATCGCATAGGCATGTGGGGAAAGGAATGGCAGGTCCGAGGTGTGTTTGAGAGCTTCCATCAGTTCAGTCCGAAAGAGCCTCATATTCCGATGATTTTGCTTTACGGGGATCACGCTGACTCGGATCTCTCCTTTTTTGGCGTTAGAGCGACTGCCGGTGATCCGAAGGAGAAGGTTGCAGCGCTACAGACGATTTTCGAGCTTACTTTTCCCTCAAGCAGTTTTGAATATTTCTTCTTGGATGAGTTTTTCAATCGACAGTACAATGAGGATCGCCGTTTTCAGCAAGTCTTTGGAGTCCTGACCGTGTTTGCAATGGTCATCGCGGCTTTGGGTTTATTTGGACTCGCTTCCTTTTCGATCGCGAAGCGGGCAAAGGAGATTGGCATTCGAAAAGTCTTGGGTGCAACAGTTACACAATTGGTGGCTCTGATCTCTTCTTCATTTCTTAAGTTGGTTGGCATCAGTTTCTTGATCACCATCCCGATCGCGATTTACTTTATCAATGACTGGCTCTCGGGTTTTAGCTATCGTATAGCGTTGTCGGCGTGGATGTTTGCGGTACCTGCAGTTGGGGTAGTGCTGGTTGCTTTCCTATCCGTGCTGGCAAAGACCTACGGCGTTTCTGTACAAAATCCGGTAAAATCTCTAAGAGACGAATAAGCTAACGGCTACCGACAATCGGTGCGCCTTCTTGTGGTGCACCACCCTTTCTCCAAGGTAGGTTGAAGAAGTTCTCCGACAGACTCCATGGACATTTTTGGGAACCCAGGGGAGGGAGTTGCTACTTCAAGGATTGTAGGCGGTCTGCTGCCTATACGTGAGCAGTTCATCGTTGCTCCTAGCCACCATCAAGAGCGGTCCATCAACGGTGTTTACCAATTCGAAGTCCCTGACATCTCCTTTGAGCGCGATGCCTGTAGTTGCCGCCTCCCCAACGTCAAATTGCCCGGTCCCATCGCCGAATAGCATGAGGCCATAGTTAGCATCAAACTTTCCGGTGCTTACTCGCGCATTGCTCTGATTTCCACCGGCAATTAGGTCAAGGTGCCCGTCACCATCAAAGTCTCCAGAAGCGAAACCGTATATCGGGGCAAACTGCGTTGGTGGTGGAAGATTGGAGATTTTGAAGTCACCATTGTTGAGGTTTTCCAGGTAGATCGAGTGAAAGGTATACGCCGTCAAAGTATCCCGATCGCCGCTTGAGAGCCCTTCAAAGTAGGTAGACGGATCTGCCGAAGCAAAAGATTCGTAATCGGGAAAGGTCG
>JBCCXG010000877.1:0-2520 GCA_039191945.1 Bacteroidota bacterium | reverse complement strand
GCCTCAGTGGCCCTCGGTCATCCACTTCAACTTTACCGATGAGGATGGAACCATTTACCCTTTCGAAAACTAGCTACCCTGTCGTATATGGCCTCAAAAACTGACTTGATTCGAATGATCCTGCTGTCCTTACCTGCTTTGTTGGACAGCAGCAAGGACCTGATGCAGAACTTCAAAAAGGCCAAGATCAACGATGAGGACGTCCAAGCTGCCCTGAATGACCTACTGGATCAGAAAAAGGAACTTGAGGAGATTCGATCGGAAGTCAGTGGGCTGAAGGCGCATTTGCGCACCTTCGCTTGGGTGAGTGCCACGCTACTAATGGTCCTTATCGGATTGGTGAGTTACATCGCCCTTAAGTAACGATTGCATCGTAGTAGATGGCTTAGTGATCTGCCTTAGGAGGGAGTATCTTCACCCTTAAAAATTGAACGGTCTAAAAATCCCTACATGTCCCAGTTGAAAGCCACCTTAGTCCGAAAAATGCCATGCCTTTTGGGGGAGGGGAGTATCTGGCACCCTTCTGATGAGCGACTATGGTTTGTGGACATCGAAGGCAAGCGTTTTTTTATTTTGGACCCGGTCACTGGAGCGATACGGGAGACGCTGACCCAGCATCGGGTTGGTACGATCGTCCCTTCGCAAAATGGCCATGCGATTACTGCTCAGGAGGATGGGGTGTATCGCCATGACTTGAAGAGTGGCGAGGTATCACTGCTTGCGGCGCACGAGGGGGCCAACGATCAAATTCGGTTCAACGATGGGAAATGTGATCCATCGGGAAGACTTTGGGTAGGATCGATGCACTTGGAAGCAATACCAGAGAAGGGAGCGCTCTACTGCCTGACTGATAACGAATTAAAGAAGGTGATCTCAGGTGTTACTATATCCAATGGCTTGTGTTGGTCATTAGACCATAAGACAATGTACTACATTGACAGTCCCCGTCAAAAAGTGGTTGCATTTGATTTTGACAATGACCTAGCGGAGATCACCAACGAGCGAGTAGTGGTGAGTGTCGATAAAGCCTTGGGGACGCCTGATGGGATGACCATCGACGAGGAGGGAAAACTCTGGGTGGCGCTTTGGGGAGGTGCTGCTGTTGGCAGGTGGGACCCAGTCACCGGGGAGCTCCTGCAGAGGGTGGTGGTACCGGCGCTGAATGTCACATCTTGTGCTTTTGGAGGAAGCGATTGGGCGACACTTTATATTACCAGTGCAAGTATTGATATGACCGAGGAGGAACATAGCAAGTATCCTGATGCGGGGAGCTTGTTCTCCGTTCGCCCAGGCGTATCTGGCGTACCTGCCTATCTGTTCCAAGATTGACCACGAGAGATCACGATAACTGACGGTAAAAAAACTCCACTTTTTTAGGGGCAGTACGCAACCCTGCGAACACATTGGAGTCTTTAGTGGTAAAAACTCATTGCAATGAAGAATCTGTTGTTTCTTACCGCGCTGATTGCAGCGTGTGCCGCTCCTGCCCAGGAGCGAGAAGTGAACGTGGGTGCCTTTACTGAGCTAAGTCACGGCATTGGCGGATCACTTTACCTCAAGCAAGGAGCTGAGGACAAGGTTGTAGTAGAGGCGCCCAGAGATATTTTCGATGAAATTGAATTTGAGAACAAAGGGGGTCGCCTGATGATTCGCAATCGCAGAAACAATTGGAACTGGAGAGGTGGTCGCTCCAGTATCAAGATCTACGTGACGATGCGCGAGATAGAGTACCTTGGGTCGAGCGGCTCGGGCAGCATAGAAAGTGATGGATTATTACGGACCGACGACCTGGATCTGCGGTGCAGTGGCTCGGGCAACATGGTCTTGCGCATCGATAGCGATGACCTTGACATCCGCATTTCAGGCTCTGGCAATATCGAGTTGGAAGGGTCCGGAACCTACGCGCAGACTCGGATCAGTGGCTCAGGTCGAATCAGAGCACGCGACCTTGAGGTCAAGACCCTCGAAGCATCGATCAGTGGGTCCGGAAGTATCTACATGACTGTACAAGAGGAGATAGAAGGCCGCATATCCGGCAGTGGCAGCATCTACTATGATGGTGATCCGGATCGGGTACACAGCAATTCATCGGGTAGCGGTAAGCTGAGAAGGCTATGATGCTTTTGTGTTACCCTCAGGCCTTCCCGCAAGCTCCCACACGGGCCCACCTCGCGGTCGCCTCAGTCCGGCACCCCACTGTCCATGCACAGGGCCAGTGCCGTTCTTCTGCATGACCTTATGGCTCCTCTCAGGAAGAAGGCCTCGATAGCCCGGTCTTGGATGATCAGTCGCCTGTAGGTCGTCGGGTCAGTACAAACTCCGTTCTGCGGTTCAGCCTGTCCTGTTCGGAGACCAGGATACTCTCCCCTAGCCCCTTGGCTTGGAGTTGCTTCCTGCTGGCGCCCAACTGCACCAGTGCCTCCAAGACAGCAGTTGCGCGGTTGATTGAAAGTGCCATGTTGTATTATTCAGTACCGGTTTAGTCGGTGTTGCCACTGATCAAGAGGATCAAATAATCAT